>JACQUE010000035.1 GCA_016210425.1 Chloroflexota bacterium
GATCCTCTTGGTCCTTGTCCTCGCCTTTCTTCTGGCCATGTCTATCCTGGGCATAATCTCTCTGGCTCCTTGAGTCCAAAGGAAGACCTTAAATGACAGAGGACCACGTCAAGGATACGGCAACCAAAGGCGGAACCTTCGACAGATTTTACGGCATGCCGCCGACGGCCTTCTGGAACTGGGTGATGATCCGTCACATCCAGGACTCTATGTGGAAGGTGACAGACAGGCTGGCCGGACGGTGCGGCCTGAGCGCCAGCCAGTACATCACCCTCTTCATGGTCTGCTCCGCGAAGCATCCCGTCAAACAGGCCGACCTCGGGCCCTGGCTCTTTCAGGAGCAAAACACCATCAGCGGCCTGGTTAGCCGGATGGAAAAGAAGGGGCTTATCCGGCGGGAGCGGAGCAGGGAGGACCGCCGACAGGTGCTTATTGGGCCCACCGCTGTTGGCCATGAGCTGGTACGAAAGGCCTATGAAGCTATCTGTGATATCTCAGTCGATTTCCTCTCCAGCATCAGCATGGATGAACATGAACAGCTTGCGGCCCTCCTGACAAAGCTGCGGGCTAAGGCCTTCACGTATTTGGACATCTGCGCAGAAGAGATGGATGGGCTCGTCGGGAAGCGAGGGGAGCAGTCGGCATAGCCGGCATATCATCGAAATGGGTAGACAGCCAATACAGGCTTCATATACGATACGCGCGAAGTAGGAGGCCATCTCTGTCACCCATCATCGGTCAACCGTGCGGGATGCACATTAGTCAGACGGCTAGACAAGGGAGGTATGTAGGTATGAGTAGGTTGAGGAAGAGGACGGGGCTCTCGCTGGCCCTTTGCGGGCTCCTTCTCGTCGCGCTGCTGGCGCTTGCCGCCTGTGGCAAGGAAGAGAAGGCAACGCCCACCACGGCAGCGGGCAGTCCGACGGCTGCCGCTACCAAGGCTGCCACCCCAGCCACCACCGGCAGCCCCACGGCAGCGGCCACCACCGCAGCCACGGCAGCGGCGCAACCCACGGCAGGCGCTAAGCCGATCGACCTGTCTGGGCACAGCGCGACGATGCAGAAGTATCTGCAGTCTAACGACCCCAACAAGTATCCGGCCGACAAGTCAACGCCCAAGCGAGGCGGAGAGATCAACGGCGCTTTCGGGGCGCCACCAGACTGGGACATCGTCACGAGCCAGAACGTCTCGCTCATGACCATGGCCCCGGTCATCTACTCCGGCCTTGTGAGGCCTGACCTCATTCGAGGTAAATCGATCGTCAACCCGGCGCCGAAGCCGTACATGGTGGAGAGCTGGCAGCAAGCGGCCGACGGTCTGTCCTGGACCTTCAAGGTACGCCAGGGCATGAAATGGCAGAACAAGCCACCGGTCAACGGTCGGGACGTGACCATCCAGGACATGAAATACGGCCTGGACCTCCTCCGTACGCAGTTCGCCATCAAGGCCGACTTTGCCGACATCACCGACGTCCAGGTTGTCGACAACCAGACCCTCAAGGTTATCACCAGCAGGCCATTCCCAGACCTCATCGACACTCTCATGACGATGGGCAGCATGATTATATCCAAAGAGTGCTTCGAGAGTGAGGACTGCCGGAAGAAGGCGCCCGTCGGCGCCGGCCCCTTCATGCTGGAGTCGGTGGAGCCTAACGTCAAGACGGTGCTGACGAAGAACCCCAACTTCTGGGGCAAGGACGACCAGGGTAACCAGTTGCCCTATATCGACAAGATCAACCTCCTCGTCTTCAGCGACCCCGTAGCCAGCATTGCCGCCTTCCGGACCGGCAAGCTTGACGTCACCTACGTCTACGGAACGCGCGACCTCCTGGACATCCTGAAGAGCAACCCGGACACCATCTTCGGCCTTCAGGGCCCGGCGCACCTCTACACCCTGAACAACACGGTCATGCACCTGAAGCAGCGCGACGGAGCCCCCTGGAACGACGCGAGGGTCCGGCTGGCCATGTCCATGGCCACCGACCGCAAGTCAATCGTCGACAACGCCTTCGATGGCTTGGGCACCCCGGGGCAACCGGTGCCTTTTGAGCAGCTAGGCCTCAGCTTCTTCCCCAGCTTCAAGGAGATGGAAGCCTACGGCAAGGCCTGGATATACGACCCCAAGGAGGCCAAGAAGCTCCTGGCCGACGCCGGCTACCCCAACGGCTTCAAGGTCAAGGTGGCAACCTTCGGCACCTCGGGCACCGCTTGGAACGGGCTGCTGATCTGGCAGCAGAACTGGAAGGACGTCGGAATCGACATGGAGATCGTCCAGGCCGCCGACGGCGCGGCCTACTACGGCCTGATGACGAAGGCCTCCTACGACGACCTCTACTACCAGGCCAGCATGAACTTCACGTGGACCCGGCCCAGCAAGGCGGCATACAACACGCTGTACAGCAAGGGCTCCAACAACTGGTCCAAGATAAACGACCCCAAGCTGGACGACCTGTTGAGCAAGGCTGACGCCGCAACCACGCTGGAGCAGAAGACCACCTACCTGAAACAGGTGGTGCAGGCCGAGGGCGAGAACCCGCACATGATCTACGGCATAGCCCCCTTCCGCTTCGAGCTCATGCAGCCGTGGACGCGGAACTTCGGCGGCTACCCGGACGGCCAGATCTTCGGCTGGGGCATGCGCACGCTTATCGACGCCTGGGTCAACAAATAGCGCAAATACTAGAAAGTTTCGGGAACACGTAGTAGAATAGGCCATTATCTAGGCGGGGCTGGGGTTTCTTACCCCAGCCCGCCTAGATAATGGGACAACCGGGCGGCCGATAGAATAAGCGGCTGGGGCAGTTGAGATGCAGAGATACGTGATAAGACGACTTCTCCTTGCGGTCCTGGTCCTGTTCCTCGTCTCACTGGGCACCTTCACGCTGATCCGACTGGTGCCTGGGGATGTCATCGACGCTATGGCTGCCCAGCAGACGACAATCACAGGCGACGCCGCGGCGAAGATAAGGCACGACATAGGCCTGGATAGACCCTTCTACAGGCAATACCTCACCTGGATGAAAGGCCTCTTCACAGGAAACTGGGGCAGCTCTATCTTCATCGGGACGCCGGTCCGCACCAACATCAGCAAGGCCCTACCCGTCAGCCTGGAGATCGGCATCCTCGCCCTTATACTCGCCATCTGCATCGGGATACCCATTGGGGTCTTATCCGCTTTAAGGCAAGACAAACCTGTCGACTACGCCGGGCGCCTGATCGCCATCGGCGGCATCTCCATGCCCGATTTCTGGATCGGGACCATGTTCATTCTCTACTCCTCCCTATGGTGGCACTACCAGCCGCCTCTGGGTTGGAGCGGCTTCATCGACGAGCCCTGGAACAACTTCCAGCGGGTCATCTTCCCCGCCCTCATCCTGGGCTTCCGGCTCTCCGCATCAAGCATGCGCATGACCCGTTCCACGATGCTGGAAGTGCTGCGGCAGGACTACATAAGGACCGCCTGGTCGAAAGGGCTGCGCGAGCGGGTGGTCATCTACAGACACGCCTTAAAGAACGCCATGATCCCCGTTGTGACCATCATCGGGTCGCAGACGGCGCTGATCATCGGCGGTACCGTCATCATTGAGACGCTCTTCACCCTGCCCGGCATGGGGCTGCTGACGCTGAACGCCATCCGCCAGAGGGATTATCCTCAGGTGCAGGGGAACGTCGTTGTTCTCTCCACGTTCATCGTCCTTATGAACCTCCTGGTAGACATTTCATACGCCTGGCTTGACCCCCGCATACGCTATCGGTAGAACGAGGACTTGACGAGATGTCTGCAGGCAGTGATTTATCCAGAGTCAGAAGTAAGGGGTAGCACTATGGCAGGTGAGGCAGCATCCGCAGCCGACGCCCTAGTCATTGCAGCACTGAGGCCCAAACCATCGCGCTGGAAGGGAATCGTAAGGTTTGCCCGGCAGAAGCCCCTGGGGGCAATAGCCGCCCTCGTCATCTTCCTGCTGGTGCTTATAGCGATCCTGGGCCCGCTCATCGCGCCCTTTGACCCGCTGGAGATGCACCTCCGCGATAGGCTCCTCGGTCCAAGCGGCCGGTACTGGTTCGGGACCGATGACATTGGGCGTGATGTCTTAAGCCGGCTCATCTATGGATCGCGGACCTCGCTCTTCGTCGGCCTGATGGCCGTGGGGATGGGAACCACCTTCGGCACTATGATGGGCATCCTGTCCGGATACTTTGAGGGCAAGGTGGACCTGATCATCCAGCGGGTTGCCGATACCATCATGTCCTTTCCAGGGCTCATCTTCCTGATGACCATCGTTGCCGTCCTGGGAACGGGCCTCTTCAACGCCATGCTTGCCATCGCCGTCTTAATATGGCCTTCCGAATCGAGGATCCTGCGAGGGGCCGTGCTCTCGGCCAAGCAGAACGCCTATGTCGATGCCGCCCGCTCTATCGGCGCCTCCGACCTGCGCATCCTGCTCCGGCACATCTTGCCCAACGTCATGGCGCCCATCATAATCATCGCGTCGGTGATGCTGGGCGGCGCCATTCTGCTGGAGGCATCCTTGAGCTTCCTGGGCCTGGGTACGCCCCCGCCGAGGCCATCGTGGGGCGGCATGTTGAGCGCCGAAGGGAGGCGCTACATGGAGAGCGCCCCTTGGCTGGCCGTCGCTCCGGGCGTAACCATCAGCATCGTGGTCCTTGCCTTCAACCTGCTGGGCGATGCGCTCCGCGATATCCTGGACCCCCGACTGCGTGGGACCCAGTAAAAGGCTGCCGAGAAAGAAGTGAGGCCCACCATTTGGTGGGCCTCTAACTTGCCCTCACATTCCCCTCATTCCACCCGTATGACCAAGCGCTCGCCGAGGGCCCGAAACCGATCGGTCCACAAGCGGGCCGCTTCATCTCCATGCTCAGCCCGAGCCTTGAAGTCCGGATATATAGTTTGCAGCATCTCATAGTAGCTGTTTTGCGTCTGCCAGAGGTCCAGTTCAAAGGGCAAGGAGGTAGCCATCTCCACAACCGCGTGCAGTCTCTCCAGGAGGGGCAGTTCTCCAGGCTGGGCCCGAAAGTACCTAGCCAACCGTTCCAGGCTCTGCTCCAGGGTGTAGCTCAAGCCTCCTGTATCGAGGTCTATCTTCCAAGCCCTCGCCTCCTCCAGCAGCGGCAGGATGCGCTCCGGAACCGGCGTATCCTCAGCGAAGGCACGGCGCAGGCTGGAGTTCAAGGCGAGAGTGGCCGCCGAGTGAAAGGCCCCCGGAAGCGGCATCCCGAGCTCTGTCAGGAAGCGCATCAGGGGGGCATGGTGCTCGTAGACCTGCCGATACATGGCCTCGGCATCAGCCAAGCTCGTATCCAGTATCAGGTTAAGTATTCTCCGCTGCTCATCGCGGAACAGAGACCTCAACGAGTAGATAACCTTGAAGTTACGGTCCAGCATCCGGATCGACCGGGGCAAGTCGGAGGCGAGGAAGGGCTCGGTCAGGTCACGAACCAGCGCCCGATACCCTTCGTCCGCGCCGTCGGGCTGGACACCGGCCGCCACGTTGTGGTCGCCGAAGTGGAGCACCCCAAAGCTCAGATCCAAGCTCTCCCGCGTGATTTCGCATGTGACGCCAATACGGCCCGTGGCAAGCTGGAGAGCGCCCGTCTGATGCCTGTGGTAGTCCTCCCGCTTCACCTGGTAACAATAGACACGCGCCTGCTCCGGGTATTCCTGGAAGAGAGAGCTCACCACATAGTGAGCGGCGACCTTCTCCAGGTCCACCACTGCCGGCTTGACCAGCCTCTCGTAGATGGCGCGCCCGTCCCCGTACTCCGGCAGATTGCTCCGGGCCCTGGCGAGTAACTGCAAGAAGCGCTCTTCCAGGGAATCGCCGAAGAGCTCCTGACCGATCTGGATAGAGCGGCCGGCGTACTGCAATACCTGTACCGTCTCGATGCCCGAAAGCTCATCAAAGAACCAGCCACAGCTCGTGTACATGAGCATAGCGTGACGCTGAAGCTCCAGGAGCTTCAGGACGCTCGTCTGCTCGGTCTCACTAAGCTCGTGTAAGGCGTGGCGTCTAAAGAAGCGCTGCACGCAGGGAGTGGAGCGGTCTAGGATAACCGTAATGTAATCATCGCGGGCAGCCCAAGGGTCCTTTAAGAACTGAGGAGCGTGCTCCTCGTAACAGCGCTCAAGGTTGTCCCGCAACCAATCCAGGGCCTCACGCAGCGGCTCCCGCCAACTCTGGTCCCAGCCAGGATGTCCCCCTGTGTTGCAGCCGCAGTTGCTCCGCCAGCGCTCTACGCCGTGGCCGCAGCTCCAGGAAGTGTTTTCGAAGATCTCCACCTCATGAGTGGCGGGGTTCTTCTCAAGGAATTCCCCGTAGTTGGTCAATCTGGCCAGGTTGTTAACCTCGATATAGTTGAGGGCATAGGCCAAAGCCATGTCCCCATGGCGCCGATGATGACCGTATGTCTCCCCATCGGTTGCCACGTTGATCAACTGGGGCCATGTGCGTCCCGAAGAGAAGCCCCCAGCGAGAGCCCGGGCAAACTGATCGCCTCTCTCCAGGAGGTTGCCGAAGGCCAGGGCTTGCGAAAGATGGCCGTCGTAGAAGAAGACGTTGATAACGCGGCCCGAGGGAAGACGGGCTTCGTAAGCCATAGTTGGGTCGATGCGATCGCCCGATGCGTCCTGCCATTCCTGCGACCCGATGCGGCGCACCCGCCGGGCTTGGTGAGGCGCCAGCATGGTGAAGCGAATCCCCAGCTCCGATAGTATCTCCAGGGTCTCAATGTCGACCGCGGTCTCCGGCAGCCACATGCCCTCGGGAGGCCTCCAGAAGCGGTGCTTGAAGTCACGGATCCCCCAAAGGACCTGAGTATGCTTGTCACGCTTGTTGGCAAGGGGCATGATCATATGATTGTAGGCCTGAGCCATCGCGGAGCCGTGGCCCGAGAAGTTCTGCAGGCTCTGGCGGTCGGCCTTGAGGATAGCACGATAGACCGTTGGAGACTCGGCCTCCAGCCACGCCATCAAAGTGGGGCCGATATTGAAGCTTATCTTGGCGTAGTTGTTGATGATGTGGGAGATGCGGCCCTGAGGATCGAGGGTACGGGCGGCTGTGTTGGGAGCGTAGCACTCGGCAGTTATGCGCTCGTTCCAGTCATGGTAAGGATAGGCCGTATCCTGGAGCTCTATCCGCTCAAGCCACGGGTTCTCACGTGGCGGCTGATAGAAGTGGCCATGTATGCAGATGTAGCGCTCCGTCACGACTCCTCCCCCTTAACTAGAAGCGTAACCGACAACGGGTTCAGAGTCAAAGAGGTCCCCTGTGGCTGAAGATTTTCAGGGATAATGCCGCCACCTCCGCCCCAGCGCGGGCTCGCCGAGTCCAACGCCTTGCGCCACTCGCCCTCTGGAATCGGGAGAGCCATCGACGCCTCCGCATGGCTAAAGTTGAAAAATATAACTACTTCACTGTTATCGGCCCATCGGCGGAGAAAAAGCATCTTTTCCTCCTCGTGTCCCAGCACCTCCATGCGCTCCTTGCTCAGGTCAGCGAGCGCCGGCACTCCCTTCCGCAGCTTGATTAGCTCCCGATAGTACTCCAACAGTAGCTTGTGCCGGCCTTTGCCGCGCAGACCGAAGTCCAGCTTCGCGGACAGGAAGGTGGCTTCGTTCTGAGGATCGGGAGGCTCCTCCTGCCAGCCGTAGGCTTCGAACTCCGCCAGCCGCCCTCTCCTAACTGCTTCAGCCAAACCTGGCGCCGAGTGGCTGATGAAGAAGGGGAACGGAGCGGTCTCGCCGTACTCCTCACCCATGAATAGGAGCGGCACGAACGGCGAGAGAAGGACGACCGCCGCTGCCAGCTTCAGCCCTTCGAAGTCGATGCTCTGGCTGAGACGGCGGCCGCCCTCCTGGTTGCCGACCTGGTCGTGGTTCTGAGCGAAGACCACAAAGCACGAGGCGGGAATTGCCCGAGACGAGGCACCCCTCCGTCGCTGCCAATAGCGCGAGTATTGGCCCGTGTAGACAAATCCTTCGGTGAAGGCCTTAACCAGGTGACCCATGCTGCCGAAGTCCTGGTAATGGCCGGTGCGGTCGCCACTCAGGAGCGCGTGCAGGGCATGATGGAAGTCGTCGTTCCAGAGGCCGTCCAAGCCGTAGCCACCGGCCTCGCGCGGCTGGATGAGGCGCGGCTGATTGAGGGTGCTCTCTGCTAAGGCATAGATGCAGCGATTGAGGCGCTCCGAACAGTCCTGGACAGCGGCTCCCAGTTCCTCCAGGAACGCCACCGCCGACTTATCGAAGATGGCGTGGACTGCGTCCAGGCGCAGGGCGTCGATGTGGAACTCGCTGAACCAGTAGAGGGCGTTATCGATAAAGAAGCGACGCACCTCATCGCTGTGGGGGCCGTCAAAGTTGATGGCGGGACCCCACGGCGTGCGATAGCGGTCGCTGAAGTAGGGGCCGAAGTCGCCCAGGTAGTTGCCTTCGGGCCCCAGGTGGTTATAGACGACGTCGAGTACCACCCCCAGGCCGCGGGCGTGGCAGGCGTCCACTAGGCGCTTGAGGCCGTCTGGGCCGCCGTAGGAGTCCTGAACGGCGAAGGGATAGACGCCGTCGTAGCCCCAGTTTCGGGCGCCGGGGAACTGGGCGACGGGCATCAGCTCGATGGCCGTTATACCCAGCTCTTTAAGATCGTCCAGACGAGGGATGACCGCTTCGAACGTGCCTTCCGGTGTGAAAGTCCCGACGTGGATCTCGTAGAAGATATAATCACGGAGGGGCAGTCCACACCAGCCGCCATCGCGCCACTCGAAGCCTCGGGCGACCACTTGCGACGGCCCATGCACTCCCTGCGGCTGAGACCTTGAGGCCGGGTCCGGGCGCTCTATCTTGCCGTCCAGCCGAAAGAGGTAGAGTGCCCCTGGCTCCACGCCATCGGCCGTGGCCTCGTGGTAGCCGCTCTCACTTTTCTCCATCGGCAAAAGGCGTTCTTCGCGCCCCAGCAGGTGAACCTCCACCTGCTCTGTAGTCGGCGCCCAGAGGCGGAAGCGACAGCGACCAGCGCTCAGATGAGTGGCGCCGATAGTTATGTCAAGCTTCGCCATGTGGTCCATCGCTTTTTAGGAACAGAACGGCCAGCGGCGGCAGCGTCAGGCTCAGCGAGAAGGGACGCCCGTTGACGGGCACCGCCTCGGCCTCCGAGTAACTCTGATGGCCATAGTCACTGCCCCCATACACAGCAGCGTCGCTGTCCACAAGCTCCTTCCAGACACCCGCTAGAGGGACGCCCACCCGGTACCCATCTCTGGGTACCGGCGTGAAGTTGCAGACGATGAGGATAGCCTCTCGCCCATCGCGCGCCTTGCGCAGGAAACTGATGATACTATTATCGGCATCGTTACTGTCCACCCACTCGAAGCCAGCGTTGTCCGTATCCAACTCGTGTAGCGCCGGCTCGTCTCGATAGAGGCGGTTGAGCTCGGCCACCCACTTTTGGACGCCCACGTGATCCGGCTCCACCAGCAGATCCCAGTCGAGAGCCCGGTCGTGGTTCCATTCGCGACGCTGGGCGAACTCGCCGCCCATAAAGAGGAGCTTCTTGCCGGGCTGGCCATACATGTAGCCAAGGAGGAGGCGCAGGTTGGCGAACTTGCGCCAATCGTCCTCCGGCATCTTCTCCAGCAGCGAGCCCTTGCCGTAGACAACTTCGTCGTGAGAGAGCGGCAGAACGAAGTTCTCCGAGAAGGCGTAGACCATGCGGAAGGTCAGCTCGTGGTGATGGTACTTGCGGTAGATTGGTACATGCGACGTGTACTCCAAGGTATCGTGCATCCAGCCCATGTCCCACTTCAACCCGAAGCCCAGGCCGCCCGTGTAGGCGGGGCGCGAGACCATCGGCCACGCTGTCGATTCCTCGGCGATTGTTTGGACGCCGGGATGGCGGGCATAGATGCCTTCATTGAGCCGCCGCAGGAAGTCGACGGCCTCCAGGTTCTCGCGTCCGCCGTACTTGTTGGGCACCCATTCGCCCGACTCGCGCGAGTAGTCCAGGTAGAGCATTGAGGCCACAGCATCCACACGCAGGCAGTCGGCGTGGTAGCGGTCCAGCCAGAACTCAGCGCTGCTGAGGAGGAAGCTCCGGACCTCGTTCCGCCCATAGTTGAAGATGAGGCTGTCCCAGTCGGGATGTAGGCCCCGTCGGGGGTCGGCATGCTCGTACAGGTGGGTGCCATCGAAGAAGCCCAGGCCATGCTCGTCGCTGGGGAAGTGGGACGGCACCCAATCCAGGATGACGCCGATTCCGCGCTCATGCAGGTAGTCGATGAGATACATCAGGTCCTGCGGAGTGCCGTAGCGGCTAGTCGGGGCGAAGTAGCCGGTGGTCTGGTAGCCCCATGATCCATAGAAGGGATGCTCCATCACGGGCAGAAGCTCAACATGGCTGAAGCCAAGCCGCCGGACATAATCGGCCAGGCGGGGGGCCGTCTCCCTGTAAGAGAGGAACCCGCCGTTTTCCCGCCGCATCCAGGAACCCAGGTGCACCTCATAGACGGCAAGCGGAGCATCTAGGACGTTGCGAGAGGCTCGCCCCTCCATCCATTCACGATCTCCCCAGGCATACTCCAGGTCCCATAGCCTCGATGCCGTCCCCGGAGGTGTCTCGGCATAGAAGGCCAGCGGGTCAGCCTTGTCAACCTGATAACCGCCATATGAGGACTCGATATGGTACTTGTAGAGGCAGCCCTTCGGGACACCCGGGACAAAGCCTTCCCAGATGCCGGAGCTTTTGTTGGATCGTAGCGGGTGTTTGCGGTTGTCCCAGCCGTTGAAGTCGCCGATGACGGAGACGCGGCGGGCGTTGGGAGCCCAAACAGCGAAGAAAGCCCCTTCAACGCCGTTCACTTTCGCAGGGTGGCCGCCCAGCTTATCATAAAGGCGGACGTGAGTCCCCTCGTTGAAGAGGTA
>JACQUE010000013.1 GCA_016210425.1 Chloroflexota bacterium
ACCCATGAGAGGCTCCTGGCGCTCCTCGAAGCGTTGTTGGCCCACCCAGCCGTCTTCCCCAGCCTCCTTGCCCCCTTCCGCTACAGGCATCCCGCCCTCGCAACGAGCGCCTTCGGCCTGCGCTTCGCCAACCCCCTGGGGCTCGGCGCCGGCTTCGACAAGGACGGAAGAGCGATACCCGCCTGGCCCTACCTGGGCTTCGGCTTCTGCGAGGTTGGCACCGTTACGGCAATGCCTCAGTTGGGGAACCCACGCCCCCGGCTGTTTCGCCTGCCAAAAGACCAGGCCCTCATCAACCGCTTCGGCTTCAACAACGCTGGAGCCGAGGCAACCCGCGAACGCCTGGCCGGCCTGCAGGAGCGAGGGCTCCTGGGCGCTGTCCCTCTGGGCATCAACATCGGCAAGTCCGCGGCCACGCCGCTGGAGAGCGCCACCGCCGATTACCTGCGGCCCTTGGAGCTCCTCTACCCCTTCGCAGCCTATTTTGTAGTTAATGTTAGCTCTCCCAACACGCCCGGCCTTCGGGACTTACAACAGCCCCAGCGCCTAGCGGAGTTGCTGCTGAGGCTTCAAGAGCGAAACCGGGCACTCGCTTCCCCCGATGCCAGCCCGAAGCCTCTCCTCCTCAAAGTCGCACCTGATCTTACGCTGGCGGAGTTGGATGATCTGCTACGCGTGGCATTGGATGCAAAGGTTGCAGGCATTATCGCCACCAACACCACCGTCTCCCGCGAGGGCCTCTCGAGACCGACGACCGAGCCGGGGGGACTCAGCGGGCTCCCCCTCCGCCCGCGCTCCACGGACTTCGTGCGCCACATCTACCTGCGCACCGAGGGCAAGCTGCCCATCATCGGAGTGGGAGGCATCTTCTCGGCAGATGACGCTTATGCCAAGATAAGGGCCGGCGCTAGCCTGATCCAGATCTATACCGCCTTGGTCTACGAGGGCCCCTTCGTCGTGCGACGCATACTGCATGGGCTGGTCCGCCTCCTACATGCCGATGGCTTCACGCGCATAGGGGAGGCTGTCGGAACTGACGCCCACAGAAGCTAAGGCGCCATAAACCATCCACCGTTAACGTCGATGGTCGTCCCGTTGATGTAGCCGGCGCCGTCGGAAGCCAAAAAGCAGATGACCGCCGCGATCTCCTCGGGCGTACCACCTCGCCGAAGCGGTATCTCAGCCATAAGCTCCTGCCGCCGCGCCTCAGGTAGCAGCGCCCAGCCAGCGGCGAACCTCTCCGTCATCACGATCCCCGGAGCGACGGTATTGCAGGTGATGCCGAGTGGTCCCATGTCCCTGGCGATCTGGCGGCTCAGTCCGCCAAGGCCCGCTTTGGCGCTGGCGTATGGCGCCGCCGTCACCTGACCGCCGGCGCGCCCCGCCTTTGAGGAGATATTGATGATTGTTCCCTTGCCCTGGCGCTTCATGTGAGGCAGGACCGCCTTGGCGCAAAGGAAGGCCGCCTTCAGGTTGAGGGCCACCGTGGCATCCCAGTCGGCCTCGTCAACCTCGTCCACTTTTGGAATTAGCTGTCGCCGCGGGTCTCCCTCGCCTCCGGGACGACGCAGCCCGCCGCCGGCGTTATTGACCAGCACATCGATGCGCCCGAACCGGTCGATGGTCGCCTCAACCATCCGGTCGATCTGCTCCTTAACTGTCACATCGGCTGCCGCCACGAGGCTCGAACCGCCGAAAGAGGCCACCTCTGAGGCGACCTTCTCCAGAGGTCCAACGGCGCGCGCATTCAGCACGACGGACGCCCCCTGCCTGGCCATCTCCAGGGCCACAGCCTTGCCTATTCCCTGGCTCGCGCCGGTAACGATTGCTACTTTTCCCTCGAGTGCCATGCTGCCTCCTTCCAACCTTCGAAAGCGGGAGTTGCAAAGAAGATACGTTGGTCTTGCCCTGTAGTCAAGGGTAGAGCACCGGGAATCGGGTGCCTCGCCCGAAGCTGTGAACCTTGCTTTTCTAGGGCTTTGGCAGTAGAATATCCTAGCAAAGGTAGGACAATGAGTGCAGTTATAGCAACTGCAACAGAAGAGTTCCTCAGCAACCACTGGTCAAAACACATGTATGAGCAACTGAAAACTCGTCTCCTTCAGGAACGCGAGGGGATCAGGAAGGAGTTGGATAACCTGCGGGTGACCAATGCCGCAGTGCGTGAGGCCGCCGTCGGCGAACGCAAGGGGATGGGCGATCATGCCGCCGAGGCCGCTCACGCTGTGGAGAGCGAGAAGAGCCGCGCCCTTGAGTCCAGCCTGCGCGACCTGCTGGCCCAAGTAGATCATGCCCTGGCGAAGTTTGAGGCTGGGAGCTATGGCCTCTGCGATGATTGTGGGAAGCCCATTAGCCCGGAGAGGCTGGAAGCGTTGCCGCACGCGCATCTATGCATTCAGTGCAAGTCACGCCGCGAAAAGATCAACAGGTGAAACGTGGCAAAATGCGGGATGCTCCCTGGTTCTTGCTATCGGCACTGGTAATAGCCCTCGATCAGCTAACTAAGTTCTTGATCAGGTCGAACCTCAGCCTTGGCGAATCAATCCCCAACAGCGGCTTCGTAAGATTGACCCACGTCACCAACTCCGGTGGAGCCTTCGGCCTCTTCGCTGGACGCAACTTCCCGTTGATCCTGGCTGCCGCTGTGGGTATCCTGGTCATCTTCCTGTACTATCGTTATCCTCCAAGGGAAAGCACTCTGCTGCGACTTAGCCTGGCCTTGATGCTGGGAGGTGCCATCGGCAACCTGGTGGACCGCCTGCGCCAGGGCTACGTCACCGACTTCGTGGACCTCACTCTGTGGCCGGTCTTTAACCTGGCCGACTCCTCGATCACCATCGGAGTCGTCGCTCTTGGCTACTACCTCATTTTTTGCAGCAAGGACGAGCCCCAGTCGGTCAAGCAGCGTAGGCGAGAGTAGCTATCCCTCCCCTATCATCCCCTGACTCTGCAATGCCGGACCGTCGCACCTTCACCGTCCACGAGACAGCCCAGCGCCTGGACAGGTATCTTGTCGACTGCCTGGATATCTCCCGCGCTCAGCTCCATAAGCTCATCCTCTCGGGCATGGTAACCGTCAATGGGGCCAGGGCTAAGGGCGGACAAAAGCTCTCCCCCGGCGACGTCGTCTCCGTCCGCATACCCGAGCCCGCGCCCGCCACGCTGGCCGCTGAGAGCATCCCCGTGCCCGTCGTCTACGAGGACGCAGACGTGGCCGTAGTAGACAAGCCGGCTGGTCTCACGGTTCACCCCGCCCCGGGGCATCCGACGGGCACGCTGGTCAACGCCCTGCTCGCCCGCCTGCCCGATCTCGCCCGCCAGACGAGCACCGGCTCCATCCGCCCCGGCATCGTCCATCGCCTGGACAAAGATACGTCGGGCCTCATGGTCATCGCCAAGAACGAGCACGCCGAGGCGGCCCTCGCGCAGCAGGTCCGTTCACACTCCCTGACCAGGGCATACACCGCCCTCGTTGTGGGGCGACTCACGCCGGAGCACGGCATCATCGATGCGCCCATCGGACGCCACCCGCAGCACCGGCAGAAGATGGCGGTGGTTACCACTGGGCGAGAGGCGCGCACGTCCTACGACGTCGTCCGCTACCTTAATGGATACACCCTGGTCGAAGTCAGGCCGGAGACGGGCCGGACGCACCAGATCAGAGTCCACTTCTCCGCACTCGGCCATCCGCTGCTGGGCGACGCCGTCTACGGGCGGCCGTCCCCTACGCTGGGCCGGCAATTCCTCCATGCCCATCTGCTGGGTTTCCGGTTGCCCGGCAGCGACACCTACATCGAGCTGCGCTCCGAGCTTCCGCCCGAGCTGCGGGCCGTCTTAGAGGCGCTGGCTGAAAAGGCGTCCTAGACC
>JACQUE010000039.1 GCA_016210425.1 Chloroflexota bacterium
GTCAAACTGATGCCATCGATGGCGATGAAGCCCTTGGGCACGATATAAGGCATGAGCTCCGCCAGCGCCGAGAATGTTAGCAAGAGCGCCTCACCGTCGGGCTCCTGAGCCACCATGCGGCCCGTGCCCTCGACGTGCCCCTGCACGAAGTGACCCCCCATGCGCTCCCCGAAGGCCAGGGCCCGCTCCAGGTTCACCGCATCGCCGAGGCCAAGCTCGCCCAGGTTGGTGCGGCGCAGCGTCTCTGGCACGGTGTCCACCGAGAAGCTATCGCCGCTCAGATCGGTGACGGTCAGACAAGTGCCGTTAACGGCGATGCTATCGCCGATCTTCGTGCCCTCCAGCACCTTGTGCGCCTGGATAACGAGGCCGCCAGGCCGCACATGGCGCACGACGCCCATCTCTTCCACGATGCCTGTAAACATCAAAGCTCCTGCTAATGTCTACGCCCGGCGCTGCTTGCCCACATCCTCATCGAAGGACTGGAGATGCTGCTGCTCCTGCATCAGCTCGTGCTCGATCATGCGGCGGTGCATGGCGGCCACGGCGCTACCGCCAAGGGTGAAGGTGCCCAGGAAGTGCAGAACGAACCCTATCGACCACCCAACGAAGGGGAGCAGCAACCATGCGTTGGCCATGCTGGAGAAGAGCACAACCAGGAGCAGGGTTATGTTGCCAACGGCGAAGACCACCGCGTGGGTGTAGAAGCGCATCTTAGCGTGGACCTGCTGCTCAGCGCGCAGGAATGCTGCTAGGTCGTCTTGGGTCAATGGCATCTCGGGCCTCCTTTCCCAGCTTCCCCGAGCCCCTCGGCAGCTCCAGCAAGAGACGAGTTGAGGTAGCCTGTAATCAGGGTATCGTCACCGAAGCGCTGGATACTCACTCGCTGCAGGCGCAGCGCTTGGGCCATGTGAGCGACTCCCAGGCCGGCCACAGCCGGCACGGCGCGGCGCCCCCCCACGATGACAGGGGCAACGAAGACCATGACCTTGTCTACCAGGTTCGCGTCAAAGAAGGACCCAAGCAGCTTACCCCCGCCTTCAACGATGACCCCTGTCACCTGCCGGCGCCCCAGCTCCCGCAGAAGCTCACTGACGTCAATGTGCCCGCCCTTCAGCGGCAGGACCATCACCTCAGCCCCGGCATCGCGCAAAGGTGCCAGCCGCTCCTCCGGCAATGGCCCCGTGGCGACAAGCACCCTGCCCGGCCCTTTCAGCACCGCCGCCGATGGGGGCGTCCGCGCCGTGCTGTCAGCGATAATCCGCAGAGGATGGCGCACTCCACGCACCGGATCGACCTGCGAGGGACGCGTCGTGAGCTGCGGATCGTCGATGAGGACTGTGCCCACTCCAACCATGATGGCGTCGGTCGTATCTCGCAGCCAGTGGACGTACTCGCGGGAAGCTTCGCCAGCCACCCAGCGCGAGTCGCCGGTGCGCGTCGCAATCTTGCCATCGAGGCTGACGGAGAATTTGGCGATGACCAGGGGCAAGCCGGTGGTGATGTACTTGCAATAGGCCTCGTTGATGGCCTTGGCCTCCTCCTCGCCCTCCCCCACCACTGTGTGGATGCCCGCCGCTTCCAGCTCCGCCCGCCCCTGTCCGGCGACCCTGGGGTTCGGGTCCAGCGTCGCGATGTGCACCTCAGCGAGGCCGACGGTGATGATGGCCTGAGTACAGGGAGGCGTGCGTCCGAAGTAGCAGCACGGCTCCAATGTAACGTAGAGCGTCGCGCCGCGAGTTGCCTCGCCCGCCTGCTGCAGCGCCACGATCTCAGCGTGTGGCCCGCCGGGCGGCTGCGTATGGCCCCGGCTTGCGATGACGCCGTCTTTAACGATCAGGGCGCCCACGGCAGGATTGGGGCTCGTCCGCCCCATCGCCAACCTCGCCTGGGCGAGGGCCTCGTCCATGTAGCTCATAGAGTATCCGACAGTCAGTCTGTTGAGGTCATTCTAGCGCCGGGCTAGGGGCGGTGCAAGCGCGCCGCCCCACGCGCATCCTGCCGTTACTCGATGGCGAAGGTCACGCTGACATTGACCGTGATCTCGGTCTCCCCAGGCGAGACGGAAGTCTCCGCGCCGCCCATACCCAGACCTTTCGCGGCAGGGATGGCGAAAGGAATAGGCCCGCCGTTCCCGGCTTCCGTTATCGATATAGGCTTGCCCACCTTGACGCCCATAAGCTTGGCTAGCTGGTCCGCCTTCGCCTTAGCGTCGGCGACCGCCTTCTCCCGCGCCTGGTTCTGGAACTGGGTCGGGGCCTCGATGGTGAAGCTAATGCCGTCCAGCCTGGTAAGGTCTCCACCCGCAGCGGTTACGGCGTCCACGATCAAACCGGCCTTCTGCACGTCCCTGATCTTCGCCGAGACGATATTCGTGACCTGGTAACCCTTCTCGGTAATGGCCCCGTTCGGCCCCCGGTTCTCGTAAGGGTAGATCGAAAGCTGCTGCGTCTTGATGTCCTTGTCCGCCACGCCATTCACCTTGAGCGCCTTGGTCACAGCATCCATCGCGTTAGCCGCGTCATCGCGCGCCTTGGCCACGGTTGGGCCTTTGGCCTCAACGCCAACCTGCAGCAACGCCAGGTCCGGGGTAGCCATGACCTTGCCTTGCCCTGAGACGCTGATACCGATTTGCTGCGGCACCGGCACGATGCTGAAGTTGTCGGCGCCCTGAGCTCCGAAAGTCGAGACGGTGACGCCGCCGCCCGCTTTCTCCACCTTCGCCCGGCTGCAGCCGGCAACAAAGAATGCCAGGCTTGCCACTAGAATGCCCACTCCTAGCAACCATTTACGACTCATAACCTGCACCTCCCTTTTGACCTCTTCCCCTATAGACGCCGTGCGCGCTCGTTTGGTTCCATTCTAGATGGTTTTGCGGCGCAAGAAGACGAAGGCAGCACCTGCGACGATGAGGAGCCCGAGCAGGCCAAACTCAATCTGCCGCAAGGGCCAGTCCTTCAGAACGTGGTGCGCCTCGCGAACTTCGCCGGCGGTGATGGTAGCCGTAACCTGGGGCAACGTCGGCGAAGGCGATGGGACAGGCGAGACCAGCTGGTCCGTCGCCGATGGCTCCCTGCCTTTGGCCGCCCCCATCTGCGGCCTGGGCTCCGCCTGTGGGCTGACGCCCTGCTCGGGGCTGCTCGGCGGCTGTGCGGCTCGACTCTCGGCGGCCCCCGCGGGCGCAGGCGAGGCCTGCACGGCAGAGGGAGCCGCCTGCCGAGGGGCTGGCGTTGAGGTCCGCCAAAGATCGCCGGCGACAACAAGGGCCAGCAGCAGGACGAGAGCGGCTGTGGCCAGGCGCAGGGTTCCAAGCGGCGAGCCGGAGGTTTCAGCGGATCGAGCCCTCACCTGCGACTCGGAAACGGCAAAGGAGCGAGCTGGCGCCACCGCAGGCAACCGCTGCAGGAGCTGCACGGTGTTGCGAAGCTCCTCTAGCTCTCGGCGGCATTCAGCGCACTGCGAGAGGTGCTCATCAACCAACCGCTCGTCTTTCTGTGACAGGCGGCCATCGATATAGGGAGAGAGAAGCCCCCTCACCATGCGATGTCGCCGTCCGCTAAACTCTAGCATGATAACCCTTACTCACTCACTAATCATGACGATACTGGCCCGGCAATAGTTCCCCTTGGGCCATGAGGTAGGAGCGCAGATGGGCACGTCCGCGGCTTATCCGGGACTTGACCGTGCCCAAAGACGTATTCATCACCCCGGCGATCTCTTCATAGCTGAGCCCCTGCACGTCCGATAATATAACTGCCAGGCGCTGGTCCTCGGGGATGGAGGCCAAGCCTCGGTTGATGCATTGCGCCAGCTCGTCGCGGAGGACGTGGTTCTCGGGTCCAGGCTCGGGTGAGCCGAAGGCAGGGGCCTGAGGATCGAGAAGGATGGCATCCAGGGACGCCGTGGGGCGGCGACGACGCTTGCGAAGCTCATCACGGCAGCGGTTGGCGGCGATGCGCAGCAGCCAGACGCGCAGGTCGCCGCCGCGAAAGCTTTTTATGGCGTGGAACGCCGCGATAAAGGTCTCTTGGGTTACGTCCTGTGCCTCCGCGATGCCGCTCAGCATACGGAGGGCAAGGTTGTAGACCTGAGCCTGATAGACCTCGACGAGCTGATTGAAGCTCGCCAGATCGCCCCTCTGGCTTCGCGAGACCAGGTCGGTCTCGTCCATGCAACACCCTCTGGCGAAAGCTGGAGGAGACCTCTCAGCGCGTATAGTTTGCGCTTTGGCCCTGCTTAGAGCAATAGAGCAGGAGCATGAGTGGTAATGCCCCCTGTAGGTGTTTTTGTCCTTGTACTGGGCGTTGCTATGGGTTACGATAGAGCAGAGGCTTTTGGAGTGGAGCGGGATGGACAGGATAATGGAGTCGATGCAGGAATCGGAGGCTGGGACTACTCAGGAGATTAAAGCCGCGGACAGAGGATCTGCCAAAAGGGCCATCAGGGAGCTGCTGGAGACGGTAGTCCTGGCGGTCCTAATATTCTTCCTGGTCCGAACTCTGGTCCAGAACTTCAAGGTTGAAGGCTCCAGCATGGAGCCTGGCCTTTCCTCAGGCCAGTACCTTATCGTCAATAAGATCCTCTATATCCGCTTCAATACCGCCAAGCTATCGCGCTTCGTCCCCTTCATCGGCGGTAAAGGCCAGGCCTACTTCTATCCGTTCCACCCCCCACGCAAGGGCGATGTGATTGTCTTCCGTTTCCCCCAGAACCAGAGCCGCGATTTCATCAAACGTGTGATCGCAACGCCAGGCGACACGGTGGAGATCCGGCATGGCCAAGTGCTGGTAAACGGCTATCCGCTGGAGGAGCCATACGTGACCTCTAAGGGCGATGCGACACGCCCGCCCGAGGTAATCCCACCCGATAACTACTTTGTCCTGGGCGATAACCGCAACAACAGCAGCGACAGCCGCATGTGGGGTCTAGTACCCCGCAGCTACATCGTCGGCAAAGCCTGGCTGCGTTACTGGCCCTTTCGCGATTGGGGCTTTATAAAGGACTATCCGCTATCCTCCGGACTAGGCACAGAATA
>JACQUE010000007.1 GCA_016210425.1 Chloroflexota bacterium
AAGGTGATCTCGTCGTAGCCAAGCGACAGCGTCAGCAGGCGCACCGGCTTCGCCTTGACCACGACCTCGCCGTTCATCCCGATGGCCCTGCGAGGCCAGGAGTGGTTAGTGGCATCCGCTATCTTCGTGGCCCACTTTGCCTGGGGAGTGGCCGCAGCCGTGGAAGGCGTGGCAGCCTTCGGAGCGGCAGTCGCCGTTGGTGCGGGACTGCTGGGTGCCTTGCTGCAGGCCGCTGACGCCGCCGATAGAAGCAGCAGGAACAGGGTTGCCAGAACTTTGCCTCTGCGCATGAGACCCCCTTTTGGTTGTTGATTCCTTTATAGCAGGCTTGCTCGCTGCCGATTTCGCTGAAGCAGGAAGAGAAAGAATGGCGCGCCCACGAAGGCCGTCACAACGCCCACCTGAAGCTCGGCCGGTTGCACCACGAGCCGCGCAACGGTATCGGCGGCCACCAAGAAGCTGGCGCCGGCCAGGGCGCTGGCAGGGAGGAGGAGCCGGTTGTCGGGGCCGAGGGCCAGTCGCAAGATGTGGGGCACAACCAGCCCCACGAAGCCGATGGTGCCGCTAACAGAGACGGCGACACCGGTCACCAGTGCGGCGCAGGCGAGAAGGAGCCGTCGCGTCCACTGGACGCGGACGCCCAGGGCCTGGGCCTCGGCCTCTCCGAGGAGCATCAGGTTAAGGTCGCGCGAGTAGACGAACAGGACGGCGCTGCCGGCCAGTATCGGCGGGGCGACCATGCGCACGTCCGCCCAGCCATGTCCATCGAGGCCGCCGGCCAGCCAGAAGACGATCTGACGCATGACCTGTAGGTCATCGGCGGTGTAGGTGATGACGAAGGAGATGGATGCGGCCAAGAAGGCGTTGACGGCGATGCCGGCCAGCAGCAGCGTGGCCATGGAGAAGCGCAGACCGCCGGCGGCAATGGCGTATACGAGGAAGCCGGCGGCAGTGGCGCCCAGGAAAGCCATGGCGGGCACCGCATAGTGATGCATGCTTCCGAGTCCGGTGGCGATGGCTATTACGGCGCCCAGCGCCCCTCCGCTGGAGACGCCGATGGTGCCCGGCTCGGCCATGGGGTTGCGGAAGAGACCTTGCATCGTGGCGCCGGCGGCGGCAAGTGCCATGCCCACGAGCGCGGCCAGGAAGATGCGCGGCAGCCGGATCTGCTCGATGACGCGCTGAGCCGTGGACGAGTAGTCCACACGTGTGTTTATGCCGATGTGTCTCAGGATGATGGACGCCGTGGCCGGGTATGAGACCCGAACGGGGCCGTGGGCTGCCGCGACGATCGCAGCCACCAGGAGCAGCGCCGCCAGCGCCGCGAGAGCTATCGCCAGGCGCGCGCGTATTCCCCTTTTCGCCGATACCATCCGAACGCTCCCTTCTTGGGCAACAAAAAACCTCTGGCCGCTCATGGACCAGAGGTTATGGGTTGCTGGTACTGCCACAATAGCTCCCCGACCTTGCCTGTCGGGTTGCTGCTGGCGCTGGGGCACCCTCTGAAGCGAAGAGCAGCCGTCCAGACTCCCTGGGCAGGTTTCCTGGCTTGCGGATCATTGCCTTCCGGCGCCTTCCCGCTCCTACTGGAACAGTGGCTTCTTTGCCGAAGGCTCCCCGCTTACAGTGGCGCTACCGCGGCGGATTTGCACCGCACTTCCCTATTATGCCTGTAAGGGCCACCCAAGGAGCACATGAGACTCAGGTTGTTAAAGTCCCGAAACTTCCGTGATTGTAGGCATGGGCATCGGCCAATGTCAAGCCATCAGTCACTGAGGCGAGGCACCCAGAGCTGGTCGGGGCCGGAGCCAGAGTCCTTGCGCATCTGGAAGTGGGTGTAGAGGCCGGTGAGGAAGACGGCGACCGCAACCAAGAAGACCACGACGTCTATGCCAAAGAGATCGGCGATGCCGCCCAGGAAGAATAGGGGCAGGATGGAGACGACGCTGCCGAGCGTAAGCTGGGTCGCCATGATCCGCCCGCGCATCTCCTCTGGAGCCCGCTCCTGGAGCATGGTGTAGGCCGGTATGGCGATGGCCATATACGTCAGGCCGATGAAGAAGGCGCTGATGAAGATGGCGATGAGGGCCCACAGCAGATGAGGGTCCAGAAGAGATTCCCTGGCGATGGCCTCGGAGACAGTAACCTGCCCGCGTTGCCAGGCGACGATAGCCAGAACCAGCAGGAAGCCCGACTGGATGAAAAGCGCCCACTTCCCGATCTTCTCCTGGGGGTACCGGTCGGCGAGGCGCGGTAACGCCCAGACAGCCAGGAGCACCCCTGGTCCCGTGGGCAGGAAGACGAAGACAGCGTTGTCGGCAGAGATGCGCAGGATGCGGTTGACGTAGCCGGGGGCGATTGTCGCCATGCCCAGCATCAGGGTGGTAATGAGCATGAGGTGCAGCATCGCCAGCCGGATCACCCTGTCCTTGCTGAGGAGCCACCAGGCATCGTCGATGTCCCGCTTCATCCCGCCCAAGGCCGATTTCGCACTGGCCAGAGCGGCCCTCGGGGCCCTACGCGGCGCTACCATGTGGCGTCTCTCTCGCACGTCCAGGTTAGGTAGCAGCCCCAGAGACACCGAGGCTAGAGCGTACATCCCGGCGATGAACAGGAAGAGGAACTGGTAGCTAGTCAGCTTGATGAGCAGGGGACCGAGGGCCAAGAAACCCAATAGCTGAGATGCCAGAAAGGTCAGGTTGTAAAGGCCATTGGCGGCCAGAAGCTGCCGCTTGGGGACCAGGAGCGGTATCGTTACCAGCTCGGCGGGGCCCCAAAACTGCTTGACACCTGAGAAGGCGAGGTTGAGAAGGTAGATGGAGGCTAGGACGTGGCGAGTGAGCAGCATGCCCAGGACGGCCACTCCCCGCAGCAGGTTCGTGGTGAGCAGCACCGGCTTCTTGGGGAGGCGGTCTACTACCACTCCCGCCGCAATCCCGAAGAACAGCGACGGCAGGAACGTCGTCAGCATCAGGATGCTGATGTAGACCGACTTGCCAGTGGTCTGCTCTATGAAGACCACAAGCACCAGCAGGACTGTGTTCTGTGCCGTCTGAGATAGACCCTGCGCAACCCAGAGGGCTAGGAATCCTTTGTTCTTCAGGACTTGCCAGGTGCCCTCGTGAGTCTCCTCTTTGACGTGTTCACCCGCGCCGTTGCCGGGCGTAGGTTCTCCCGCTGGCTGTGGCTCCCTATCCAGGCTCATCCGCACTTCCCTCTGCAGCCATCCCTCTCGACACGAAGGCTTTCACCCGTCGCTCGAAGGTGTGCCTCTCCAGCAACACTCGCCGCTGGCAGCCGTTGCACGTGATGCCGATGTCCGCACCCAGGCGCACCACCGTCCACTCGTGACTTCCGCAAGGATGCTGTTTGCGGAGGCGCACCACATCGCCCAAGCGGATATCCATTACCATTGCAGGCAGCCTTCACCTTCGGAGCTTACACATCCTATCACTTTCCCCCCTTACAATCCAGCGCGGCTATCTTAGGAAACAAGAAGGGGATGCTAAAGCATCCCCTCGCGCCGGCGAACATAGCTTGTCTATTATCTGGTGCTTAGCGCCTGCGAGATATCATCCCTCAGCTTCCTTGCCACGGCTCGGGCCGCAGCGGCGTAATCTGGGCCTCTTGAGGCATAGAGGACCTGCCGCGATGAGTTGATTATGGCTCTCTCGCCGCGCTCGTTAGACCCGTACTTGGCGGAGAGCTCCAGGTCGCCGCCCTGGGCTCCCACGCCTGGTATCAGGATCGGGAGATCGGGGCAGATGGCCCGCAC
>JACQUE010000034.1 GCA_016210425.1 Chloroflexota bacterium
GGCCTACCAACTGCGGCTCCCGCCGCGTGACGAGTATGACGCGCCGCTGGCGCGCTGGGCAGAGTAGCAGTCCGAGCAGTATACCGGCCGGCCGTTGCGGGGCTCGAAGGGAACCTGAGCGGCCTTGCCGCACTGGGCGCATACCGCCGGAAACGTCTGCCGATCCCGACGACCGTTAAACCCGCCGACGTTACCACCAGCCTTGCGGGCTGCTCGGCA
The DNA here is from genome assembly GCA_016210425.1 of Chloroflexota bacterium. GTDB lineage: Bacteria > Chloroflexota > Dehalococcoidia > JACQUE01 > JACQUE01 > JACQUE01. The sequence continues at coordinate 220 of JACQUE010000034.1, forward strand.
AGTGGGACAGCGGCTTGGTTCGTTGGTGAAGCCCTTCTGGGCGAAGAACTCCTGCTCGCTGGCCGTAAAGGTGAACTCCTGTCCACAATCACGACAAACTAGGGTCTTATCTGTCATTTCGCGCTGACTCCTTTAGTCAGAGAAGTTGGCACATCTCAGTCAGCGCTACTCAGAGGAAAAGGAGAACAGGAAAGCCAGAGGAGTCCTGTGCTAGATCCAGCCAAATGGCGAGCTGCCGACTTATACCACTTGTAGCAGTATAACAGACATCCGCCGGTTTTGCACCATAGGCCCGACGCTGAACGACTGAAGCTAGCTCTTGCTCATGTTGTCACTCCGCCTGGCAGTCTTCGCCAATTGCATGACCACTTCCGTTCTTAACGTCTTTGGCATCAAGGTTGCACGGCTTTCAAGCGGTGGACTCTTACCCTTGCCTGCAGCGAGCGGCCGAATGGCCGAGCAAACGGATATCTGGACAAACCGGGGGAAAAGCTATATTCTCGTCCAGTATTCGCCCATCCGAGCAGATGTGGCTCTTGGAAGAGCAGTGAGACATTCGCATCGCGTCCTAATTGCCATAGCAGCCTGGGCAATCGCCCTCGCTGCGGCCTGCGGGCGCCCCGTGCCAGCGCAGGGGCCTGAACCGCTTAGCGCGGCAGCGCCGGTGGGGCTGAGGCAGGAGGCAACGGAAACTCCCACGGCCTTAACGGCGGAGGCTACGCCGACCGCCCTTGCGACCTCCGTTCCCTCTCCGACGCCAACTCCGACGGCGACTCCTGTGCCGGTTCTTCTGGGCCGCCAGGAGCTAACACTCATGGCGGGAACGCCTCAAGAGACGCCCGCCTACGTGATTGGCAGCGGCAAGCCCGGGCCGGTCGTGCTCGTCCTGGGAGGCGTTCATGGTGACGAGCCCGGCGGCTGGCTGGCGGCAGAGCAAGTAACTGAATTTCGGCCAAGCGTGGGGGCGCTTATCGTCATACCCCGGGCGAACCGCCAGGCCATCCTTGCAGGCAAACGGACCACGCCGGAGCTAGGCGACCTCAACCGACTGTATCCGGGCAACCCGCAGGGACTGCCGATGGCCCGAATGGCGGCAGAGATCGTAAGTCTGATAGAACGGCATCAGGTCAACGTATTGCTGGACTTACACGAGTCCTGGGGCTTCTATAAGGAGCGGCCTTACAGTGGCACGGCCTTCCTGGGGCAGACCATCTCTGCGTTCCCCAACGAGAAGGGTATTGTCCTTGGGCAGCAGGTGGCCGCGGCTGTGAACCGGGGGATCAATGACTCCAGGGACGAGATGGTCTACCGAGAATATCCGCCTCGGGCAGTAGCCGGAGCGCCCCCCGTATCCGGCCAGCGCACCGAAGAAGCCACGCCGGTCCGTGCCGGTGGGAGTGCGAGCCTTGGCCTTGGGTCGCGTTTCCCCGATATGGTGGCCTTGCTTGTGGAGATGGGACAGCAGGACCAACCGCTGGAGCGCCGGGTAAGCCTTCACGTTGAAGTGGTCCGGGAGGTCCTTCGCGCGCTCGGCATCTCATAGCGGCTGTTGTGGTTATGGTCGTGTGCTCTGTGGGCGGGAGTGTGTACCTGCTCTATAGCGCTCTCCGGCGCCTTTTTCACCACCCACAGGATCTGTTCATCCGCTCTCCCCTGCCACTCCTCTTCGCCCTTAACCTCTTTTCATCATACGCTACCCGCTTATCCTCGTGGTGCTCCTTGAGCGTAAGGCTAGTATAATGGGAAAGAACTAAGATTCTGGTGATGCGCTTGGCGGACAAGACCATCCTCCTTGTCGAAGACGACGAGAACCTGGCCGAGGCCCTCAGGTACAACCTCGAGCGGGAAGGGCATCGGGTCGAGACCGCAGTAGACGGAGAGCGGGGCCTGGAAACCGCCCGTCATTCGCACGCTGATCTAGTCATCCTGGATGTGATGCTACCGAAGCTAGACGGCTTCGAGGTATGCCGTATCCTGCGGCGGGAGAGCGATGTGCCCATCCTCATGCTCACCGCCAAGGGCGAGGAGATAGACAGGGTCGTGGGGCTTGAGCTTGGGGCTGACGACTACGTTATCAAGCCCTTCAGCATGCGCGAGCTAATGGCCCGCGTGCGAGCAATGCTCAGGCGCCCCCGGTTGGCTCGGGCGGAGACTGCTAGGGTGCTCAGGTCGGGGGACCTGGAGGTGGACCTAACGAGTCACACGGCTAGATGTGGAGTAGAAGCGCTGGAGCTCAAGCCCAGGGAGTTCGAGCTTCTTGCGCTGCTCATTGCCAACAAGGGGCGGGCCTTCACGCGCGACCAGATCCTGGAGCGCCTCTGGGGGCACGACTATGTCGGGGATGCCCGAACGGTGGACGTGCACGTTCGCTGGCTCCGCGAGAAGATAGAGCCCACGCCCGGCAGACCGAGTAGAATAGTCACCGTCCGCTCAGTCGGCTATCGGTTCGAAGGATGAGCTTCTTCCGCAGCCTCCGCTGGCGTATCGCTCTGAGCTACACCGCCCTCATCTTCCTCTCTATGGGAGCCGTCAGCCTCTATCTCGTGGACCGAGTCCGCGATGACTACATGTCGGACTTGCAAGAGCGACTGACTCAGGAGGCGAGGCTCGCAGGCGAGATAACTACGAGATACTTTCGTGGGCCGCTGGACGCTGCCGATCTCAACGCGGTAAGCAGCCAGGTCGGGAACCTGATCAACGCCCGGGTGACGATCGTCGCCCGCGACGGCACCGTGCTCGCCGACAACTGGGAGGACCCTGCCGGCATGGAGAACCACGCCCGACGTCCGGAGATTCAAGCCGCATTGAACACGGGCCTGGGCAGGAGCACCCGCTTCAGTGCCACGGTCCGGCGAGAGTTGCTTTACACGGCTGTGCCTATTCGGGTGGATGGCACGCTGATGGGCGTCGCACGAGTGGCCGTCCCCACGTCGGAGGTGCACAAGAACGTGCGGCACATAGTCGGCACGATTGCCCTTGCCGCCTTCATAGTTGCAGCCCTCTCGGTCACGCTAGGCCTTTTCGTTGCCCACCGCACCTCTCGCTCTATCCGCTCTGTGGCTGAAGGCGCCCGCCGGCTGGGGAAGGGCGAGTTGGAGCATCGGGTAGTGGCGCTGTCCGCGGACGAGACCCAAGAGCTAGCGGAGGCCTTCAATAGGATGGCAGCGGCTCTTAGGTCCATGTTTCGGGACCTCGACGCCGAACGCAGCAAGCTCTCGGCGGTGCTGGATACTATGGGCGACGGCATCATCGTCGCCGGCCCGGATGGAAAGGTCTTGCTTATGAACCCCGCTGCCGAAAGGCTGGTCGGCGTTAAGAGCGGAGCAACCGGCACCAGGTTCATGGAGGTGGTCAGGGACCACGAGTTGCAGCGCCTGGTATCCCAATGCCTGCAGACGGGGCGCCAGCAGGTAGGCGAGCTGGAGCTGCTCCATCGTCGACGGTTCCTCAGCGCCGTCGCCACGCCCCTGGGTGGCGTGGGCGGCATCGGTGTCCTGCTGACGCTGCACGACCTCACTAGGACGCGGCAGGTGGAGACCATGCGCAAGGAGTTCGTCAGCAACGTCTCGCACGAGCTGCGTAGCCCCCTCGCCGCCATAAAGGCGATGGTGGAGACGCTTGAGGCAGGGGCCCTTGAGGAGCAGGACGTGGCGCACGATTTCCTCGGCCGCATCCATCGGGATGTCGATCGCATGAACGCCATGGTAGAGGACATGCTGGAGATCTCCCGCCTGGAGAGTGGACAGGAAGTCGTGCACCCGATCCCCATGGACTTGAGGCCTCTTGTAGAGGAGGTGGAGGCGCAGTTTGAGGCGCGGGCTGCAGCCAAGGGCGTGGCGCTGGACGCCAGGCTGCCCGATGACCTGCCTCCGGTGTTGGGCGAGCAGGAGAAGCTGCGCCAGGTGCTGGTGAATCTGCTGGACAACGCATTCAAGGCAACTCCGGAAAACGGGGCCGTAACCATATCCGCGAGCGCGGGCGAAGGCGCGGTCGAAGTTAAGGTCAGCGACACGGGCGTCGGCATCGCTCCGGAGCACCTTCCCCACATATTCGAACGCTTCTACAAGGTCGACCGCTCTCGGCGCGATGGCGGCACCGGGCTCGGGCTCGCCATCGTCAAGCACATAGTCGAGGCCCACGGCGGCGGCGTCAGGGTTGAGAGTCGCGAAGGCGAGGGCTCCACCTTCTCCTTCACACTGCCCCGAGTCGGTTGAGCGTTAACTAACCCTTACCCTCTTGTTAACATCCCGTTAAACCTCTCTTTGTATGATAGAGGCAGGGAGGTGTGGGATGTTAAGCAAGCTAGGGACCAAGTTAGCGAAAGCGACCACCATCGGACTCAGCGTCGGACTAGCCTTCGCAATCATTGCCTGCGGCGGTGGAGGCACGAAGACCGACACATCTCCGGCGACCTCGCAGGGCGCTACCGGCGCTGTTCGGTTGAACGGAGCCGGTGCCACATTCCCCTTCCCCCTCTACTCGCGCTGGTTCGATGAGTACGCGAAGCTCACCAAGACCCAGGTCAACTACCAGTCAATCGGCTCGGGCGGTGGCATCAGCCAGATCACCGCGAAGACGGTCGACTTTGGCGCCTCCGACGGCATCATGACGGACCAGCAGCAGGCGGCGGCCGAGCAGGCCGGTGGCCCGATCCTGCACGTGCCGATGACTATGGGGTCTGAGGCCATCGTCTACAACCTGCCGGGGATAGCGTCTGGCACCTTGAAGCTGACGCCGGACGCCCTCGCGGACATCTACCTGAAGAAGATAACCCAATGGAATGACCCGCGCATCGCCCAGGCCAACCCCGACCTCAAGCTGCCCGACCAGAAGATCGCAGTCGTCCACCGCTCCGACGGATCCGGCACGACCTACATCTTCACCAA
>JACQUE010000023.1 GCA_016210425.1 Chloroflexota bacterium
CTCCAATTACCACTGGCATCGATCGGTTCTTGGAATTGCTTTCGGTTGCACCTTACACTGCGGGCAAGCTCGTCATATTGGCTCCTCGCCAACGGGAGAAAGCACTCAATGCCATTCTTCATAATTCGCACTATGTTGGACACCCGATGTACATGGAGAATAAGTTGGCATATATGTTCTACGACGAGTTCTTAAAGGCGTATGCGTCCTTTGCGGGCGGAAGACCCGGATTGCAGGTCCTGCTTGAGAGGATGGGAAAGGCTATTACAAGACCAGCACTTACCCAGTGATTGCTTTCAGCCTGTGCCTGGATGTTGTAAAGTGAACAATCCGAGCCTTCTCCCTGTACCATCCTCGCTGTATCTCTCGTGAGAGCAAGTTGCCATATCCGTTTGACCCCATACGCGTCTTCTTAAGCGCCATTTGACCACCTGACTTGTCCCCGCTTATAATAGACTATCGCTTTCAGAAGCGAGAAGCGTTCAGACAATCAGGGGCACCGTCTGTAAACCACCTTCAGAAGCGCGCACTATATCTTTCCTTCTGAAAGTCAGGCCGGATGAACAACGGTCCTATCGCCCTGATAGTGAACCCTGCTTCCGCCGGCGGTGCTACAGGAAAGCGTTGGCCGGCGCTTAAACACCTCCTCGATAACAGCGGCCTCCGCTATGAGCCTATGTTTACTGAACGTAGGGGCCATGCCGCCGAGCTGGCGCGGCAGGCTGCGGAGCAGGGCTATCGAATGATAGCGGCTGTCGGCGGCGATGGCACCTTCCATCAGGTCGTAAACGGGCTGGCCCAGACGGAGGCAATGGGCCACGTGGTCTTTGGGGCCATCCCCAGCGGCACGGGCAACGATTTCGCCCGCAACCTGAGGATACCGCGAGACCCGCAGCAGGCCTGCAAGCGGCTGTTCGAGCCGAAAATACGGCGCATCGACGTGGGGGCCGTCGAGCACGACGTGGCCGGCGAGAAGAGGCGCACCCTCTTCCTGAGCGCCGCCGGGGCCGGCCTCGATGCTGCCGTCGTCGTAACAAGGGCGCGCTATCCGACGATGCTGCGCGGCCGGGCCGTCTACGCCTTCTGCCTATTCAGGAACATCTTCGGCTACCGCAACAGCGAGGTCAGCCTTGTGCTGGACGGCAAAGAGCTATGGAGTAAGCGGGTGAAGATGATCGTGGTCAGCAATGGGCAATACTTTGGGGGCGGCATGAAGATCGCTCCCAAGGCGGATTACGCGGACGGTCGGCTGGACGTGGTGACCGTGGGGGATATTGGCAACCTTGCCTTCCTGCTGGCCTTGCCCTCCGTCTACACCGGCAGCCACCTCGGCCATCCCAAGGTCGAGGCCTGTCGGGCTGGCGAGGTGGAGATCCGCAGCCGGGAGGAGCTACCTCTGCAGGCCGACGGCGAGATCCTAGGCCATACGCCCTGTACCATACGCACCTTGCCCGGTGCCCTTGCCGTTCTTACTTAAGACTTTCTCCAGGAGAAGCCTTGATCGATACCGATAGAACCAAACAGGCTGTTAGCCAGATCATAGAGGCCATCGGTGAGGATCCGCGGCGTGAGGGTCTGCTTGATACGCCGCGGCGCGTCGCCGAGATGTATGTGGAGATGTTCTCCGGCCTAGGCGTGGACCCCCGCCAGGAGCTGATGATTGGCTTCGAGGAGGGCCACAACGAGATGGTGATCCTCAAGGACATCACCTTCTACTCCCTCTGCGAGCACCACCTACTGCCCTTCTACGGCGTTGTCCACATCGGCTACGTGCCCAACGGACGGGTGGTCGGCATCAGCAAGCTGGCCCGGGTCGTGGAGATACTCTCGCGCCGCCCGCAACTCCAGGAGCGCCTGACCACGCAGCTCGCCGACACGATCATGGAGACGCTCCAGCCCGATGGCGTAGCCGTCGTCGTGCAGGCGGAGCACCTCTGTATCACCATGCGCGGCATCAAGAAGCCGGGCAGCAACATCATCACCTCGGCCATGCGCGGCCGCTTTCGGGCCAGCGCCGTCAGCCGGGGCGAATTCTTATCCCTCGTGCAAGGTGGGTAGAATGACGGTGTGCACAGCCCTATCGGTTAGAACCGAGGATATCGCCGCCATCGAGGCCGAATGGCGGGAGTTCCTCCCGGCCACCTCCGCCAACCGCGTCTTCGCCATGCCGGCCTGGGACCGCGTCTGGCTGGACTGCCTCTCGCACGGCGCAGAGCCCCATCTGCTGTCGGTGCGGCGCGAGGGCAAGCTGGTGGGACTGGCCCCTCTGATGCAACGCGGCGGGGAGATCACCTTCCTGGGCAGCGCCGATGTCTGCGATTACCTCGACTTCATAGTGGCGACGGGCCACGAGCAGGAGGTCTTCGAGGCCATTCTGGAGCATCTGGAGGGCCTGCCCTGGCGAAATATGCACCTGGAGTCCGTGCCGGGCGACTCACCCACGATAGCGCAGCTTCTTCCTCTCGCCCGAAAGCGCGGGTATCTGGCGGACTGCATGGATGAGGACGTGTGCCCGCGCATCGATCTGCCGGGCGACTGGGAGGCCTACCTGACCTCGCTGACGAAGAAGGACCGCCACGAGCTGCGACGCAAGCTGCGCCGCCTCCAGGCCGACGGCGAAGTCCGCTACTACGCGGTCGACAACTCCGACGACCTGGGGCCGGACCTGGACGATTTCCTGCGCCTCTACCGCCTAGGACGGACAGAGAAGGTGGGCTTCCTTACGCCGGAGCGAGAGGCCTTCTTCCGCAGGATGGCCTCCGCCATGGCGGAGCTTGACTGCCTGCGGCTTCGCTTTCTGGAGGTGGACGGCAAGCGTGTCTCCTCCGTCATCTGCTTCGACCACGCCGGCACCATCTCCCTCTACAACAGCGGCTTCGACCCGGCCTACCAGAGCCTCAGCGTTGGCCTGCTCCTCAAGGCGATGTGCGTCCGCGAGGCCATCGCGTCCGGCAAGAAGGTCTTCGATTTCCTGCGGGGCTCCGAGCCCTATAAGTATGACCTGGGAGGCCGCAACCTCACGCTCTTCACCTGCCACATAACGCGCACCTAGGAGCAAGTCAGTAACCAGTGTTGCAGATAGCCATCTTCAGCGTCCATAGCTGCCCTCTCGCCCCCCTTGGCGGCCAGAAGACCGGGGGGATGAACGTCTATGTCCAGCAGTCGGCGCGCGAGCTGGCGCAGCGAGGGCACCAGGTTGACATCTTCACCCGCTGGCACGATTCCGATCTGCCGGAGCTGATTGAGGCCGAGCCCAACCTGCGCGTAATCCACATCGAGGCGGGGGACAGGGTCGAGTTGGCCCCCGACGACATCTACCCGCATCTGCCGGCCTTCACAGCCGGCGTCCGCGCCTACGCCCAGCGCCATGCCCGCCGCTACGACCTCATCCACAGCCACTACTGGCTCTCCGGCCTGGTGGGGCTCTCCCTGCAAGCCGAATGGCACATACCCCACATCGCCATGTTCCACACCCTGGGCGAGGTGAAGCGCCGCGCCCGCGTGGGTGAATCAGAATCCGATTTGCGCATCGAGGCGGAGCGCCGCGTAGTCGCCGGCGCCGACAGGATCGTCGGATCGACGGCCCATGAGCGCGATAGCCTCATCCGCCTCTACGGCGCCGACCCTGGCCGGATCGAGATCATCCCCTGCGGCGTCGACTTGGACCTCTTCCGGCCAATCGACAAGCTCCAGGCCCGGCAGAAGTTGGGCCTGAACGAGCAGCACATCCTCCTCTACGTAGGCCGCATCGAGCCCCTCAAGGGCATCGACATCCTGATCAGCGCCGTCTCGCGCCTGGAGGGCAAGCGGGAGGTATCGGTCCTGGTCATCGGCGGCGATGGCCGCAACGAGGAGATGGAGCGGCTGCGGCGACTAGCGCGTGAGAAGGGCGTCGCCGAGCAAGTCAGTTTCCTTGGCGCCGTGGAGCAGCAGAAGCTGCCCCTCTTCTACAGCGCCGCCGACGTCTGCGTCCTGCCCTCCCATTACGAGAGCTTCGGGCTGGTGGCCCTGGAGTCGCTAGCCTGCGGGACGCCGGTGGTGGCATCCAGGGTGGGCGGCTTACCCGCCACCGTCCACGATGGAAGCAACGGTTACCTCATCCCCTGGCGCTGCCCGGAGGCCTTCGCGGAGAGGCTGGAGCTTCTGCTGGAGAGCGACCTGCTGCGCCAGAACCTGGGGCATGCGGCCCGCGCCTCGGTGGAGCGCTATAGCTGGAGCTACGTGGCAGAGCGCACCATCCAGCTTTACGGGGCCGTCCTGACCACCCGCGGCCGGGCGAGCGCCCAGTTGCCACCTGCGGGCCTGGTATGATAGCGTTACGTGGTTGAGCGGGAGGCGGGGGCTGGGTCTGGCCCCCGTTTTGAGTCGTGCGCGTAGACCTTAGGAGGCCTGAACATGACCGATGAAGAGCTAAACCGGGTCCTGATGGTGATGGCACACCCCGATGACGCCGAGTTCTCCAGTGCCGGCACCGTGGCGAAGTGGGCCGAAGAGGGGCGGGAGGTCTATTACGTCATCTGCACGAATGGAGATAAGGGCAGCAGCGACCCGGAGATGACACCCGGACGCCTGGCAATCATCCGCGAGCAGGAGCAACGCGCTGCCGCTGCCGTGCTAGGCGTGAAGGAGGTCGTCTTCCTGGGCTACGGAGATGGCGAACTGGAGGACACGCGCGAGTTCCGGGGCAAGATCGTACGCCTGATCCGCAAGTATAAGCCCGACATCGTCGTCACGATGAACCCCTACGCCCACGGCAACATCTTCGTTCAGCACCGCGACCATCGCATGTGCGGCACTGCCACCCTCGACGCCATCTACCCCTACTCCCGGGACCGCCTCCATTTTCCTGAGCACATCAAGGAGGGCCTGGAGCCCCACAAGGTGAAGGAGGTCTACCTGACCGGCGCCGGCTCAGAGGCCAACGTCTGGGTGAACATCGAGGAGACGCTGGACAAGAAGGTGGACGCCCTCCTTTGCCACAGGAGCCAGATCGGCAACCGCACCAAAGAGGAGTTCATGGAGGGCTGGCGCAACATGGCGGCCAGAATGTCGCCTCCGCCCGAAGGCATGCGCTACGCCGAGTCCTTCCGCCGCATCGAGCTGCGGCGGTGAAAAACCGTCCCAGGGAGTGTAGAGGGACCGCACCCCTCTGCCAGAGGTTCAGGGGGTCGGCTTGAACCAATGTCCGTAGGCAATTGCCATGCTAAGCGAAGCATCTTGTAGCTTGAGGCAAGACCCTTGCTGCGCTCGGGTGACGCGGATGCATCCTGCGTGGAGCACGTCTGTCTTTGGCGAGTAGCAAACCTTGATCGACCTGCACTGCCACATCCTGCCGAACGTCGACGACGGGGCCAAGAGCCTGGAGGATGCCCTGGCCATGGC
>JACQUE010000036.1 GCA_016210425.1 Chloroflexota bacterium
TCCGGCGGAAGGAGCCTGGACTACACCATCACCGAGTTCCCCTTCTTCAGTGCCCTCCTGGGCGACTTGCACCCTCACGTCATGGCGTTGCCCTTTGGCCTTTTGGCCCTCGCCCTAGCCTTCGATGCCTTTCACTGGGATGGCGTTTGGTGGCAGGCTCACCGATGGCGGATCTTGGCCTCGGCGCTCATCCTCGGAAGCCTCTTTTTCCTGAACACCTGGGACTTCCCGACTTACGCCGCCATCTTCATCGCCGCACTCGGCCTGGGGATGGTCCGGTATGCGGGAGGCGTATCAAGGGAAGTCTGGAAGCGGCTGATAGCCATCGGGGCATCGGTTCTGGTACTGGCAGTCGTTCTCTTCATGCCGTTCTACGTCACATTCCGGAGCCAGGCCTCGGGGCTGCTGCCGGTGAGCACCGTCTACAGTCAGCCCCTGCACCTTTTCATCTTCTGGGGTCCGTTCATCCTCTTGCTGCTGGGCTTCCTTCTTGTGGCTTGGCGGGAAGGGTTCAGCGGTAGCTTGTGGGGCCGTGGTCCAAAGCTGCTGGTGGTCCTGCTCACTCTGGGGCCGTTCATCCTGTGGGCGCTTGTGGCGCTGGTATTAAATGCGCGAGGCTCAGAGCAGGGAACAGCGCCCGCAAACGTGGCGCGCAAGCTCCTCTTCCTGGTGCCGTGGCTTGTCCTGGTGCCGGTCGCATTGGTGGGCCTGATGCGTCGCTTGAAAGAGGGGTCTGCGGGCTACGCCCTGTTGCTCCTGCTGGCGGCCCTGTTGCTCACAATGGCCGTCGAGCTCTTCTTCATCCGCGATACCTTCGGTACCCGTATGAACACCGTTTTCAAGTTCTACTATCAGGCCTGGCTGCTGCTTAGCGTCTCGTGCGCTTTTGGCCTGGCCTGGCTAGTTGAACGGTGGCCTGTTCGGGCTGCCGCGCGCAGCGGAGCCGGCCTGTGGCTCTTGGTATCCATCGGGCTGATAGCGGTCGCGCTCATCTATCCTGTGGCCTCACTGACAACCGAGACCCGCTCTTTCCAGGGGCGGGGCACGCTGGATGGCCTGAGCTTCGTAGCTGCCAGCAGCCCCCACGAGTACGAGGCCCAGCGCTGGCTGCAGACGCAGGTCCGGGGTACGCCGGTTATTGTCGAGGCAGTGGGCGGCCAATATAGCCCGTACGCGCGTGTCTCGGCTAGGACGGGGCTGCCGACGGTTATCGGCTGGCCAGGCCACGAGAGCCAGTGGCGGGGGTCCGACCGCCTCTTCAGAGGGCGACCGGAGGATGTGGATGCTATTTACAAGAGCGAGGACTCATCGCTGGTGCGAAAGCTTCTAGCCAAGTACAACGTATCTTATGTATACGTCGGCGACCTGGAGCGGGCAAAGTACGGGGCGCAGGTGCTGGATAAGTTTTCCTCCAACTTTCCCGTAGCTTTTGCCAACCAGGGTGTGGCAATATATGCCGTTAAAGACGGACTGGCCAGGGCCCAGAAGGTGGCTGGCCGCTGATGACGAAGAGTCGTTTAGTGCGAAAAGATGGCCCCAACCTGGAGATCGGGCTTTACCTGGGCCTTATTCTGGTCGCCCTGGCGCTGCGGCTCTATCACCTGGGGATGGAGCCGTTGTCGCTCGGGGAGAGCCAGCGTGCCTACGGCGCTTGGCAGTTGCTGCATGGCGTTGCGCCTGTTAGCTGGCGAGAGCCGCTGCCTGCGCTTGGCGCCACGGCAGCCATCTTCCTCTTCGGCGATAGCGATTTGACGGTCAGGCTGGGGGCCGCCTTTGCCGGTGTAGGCCTCGTCGCGTCGGTCTGGCTGCTGCGGCCCCTCATCGGCAGGTGGGGTTCCCTGGCGTTCGGTTTACTCATCGCCCTGTCACCTTCATTCATCTTCTTCAGCCGGCAGGTCTCTCCTGCCGCCTTTGCGACACTGCTTTCGCTGCTTCTCGTCGTCTTCATCTTCCGCTATCGGTTCCAGCCGCGTCCCTCGTTCCTGTATGCTGCTGCTATCATCTGGGCCCTGCTCCTCAACAGTGGCCCGATGGGCATAACGACTACCGCGGCTATCGTTCTTTTCGCCGCGGCTGCCTATGCCTTCGGCGGAGGAAGCAGCTTCCGGAGAACCATCCTGGGCCATGACGAGCCCGCCCCTCTGCTGCCGGCAGCGTTCCTCTTTGTGGCGGTTTTCCTGCTGGTCGGCGCCGGCCTTCTTATCAATCTTCGAGGCCTCGGCTTTCCCGCGCTCCGCGACTGGGCAATCCAGTTTAACCTGGCGCCCAGCGCTCGTCCCTGGTACTATCACGGCTCGCTCGGGCTTGTGTATGAGCCGCTGGTGATCTTCCTGGCTATCATGGAGACCATGCGGTTGTTTAGCAAGCGCAAAGACAGTGGGATGCAGCCGTTCTTGGCCTTCTTGCTGCTGTGGACGCTGGTGTCGTTCGTACTGCTCCTGTTCACCCAACAGAAGCAGCCGGAGCAGCTAGCATCCTTTATATTGCCTGTCACGCTCCTGGCCGGCATCTACCTATCCACCAAGCTGAGGGCCCTCGATTTGTACCCCCTTATTGCCCAGGGACCGGCTGTCGCGTACCTGGCGGTGCTCCTGGTTGTGACCGTCCTAGCCATTGGCCGCTATGGCGCGGCCATCCAGACCATGCCCGCATACCTCTGGCTCGGCCTGATAGTGGCATGGCTCGTAGCTCCCCTATTAGGCTTCCATATCCCAGGCCTGTTCTGGACAAAAAGCGCTGGAGGCGGCCTGCTGGTTCTTCTGGTGGTAGGTCTCCTCTTCACTGTTCACACATCGTGGAATGCGAACTATCGCA
>JACQUE010000037.1 GCA_016210425.1 Chloroflexota bacterium
AGCCTGCGCGACTTCCGCTGGGAGCTGCTGCCCCTTATCCTGGGCCTCACCTTCGTCAACTACTGTCTGCGCTTGGGCAAGTGGCACTACTACCTGGGGCAGATCGGCGTCAGGGGCCTCAGCATCAGGGAGAGCGGCCTCGTCTTCTTCAGCGGCCTCTCGATGGTGGTGACGCCGGGCAAGGTGGGCGAGTGGCTTAAGAGCTACATGCTGCGCGAGGTTACGGGCACCCCCTTCGCCCGCTCCGCGCCCATCATCATCGCCGAGCGCCTCACCGACGGCCTGGCGATGGTGGCGCTGGCCTCGGGCGGGCTGCTCCTCTTCCGCACCGGCTGGCCCATCCTGCTGCTGGTTATCCTGCTGGCCGCCGCCGTCGTCGGTATATCGCAGCACCGCCCGCTAGCCGAGAGGCTGTTCGCGCTGGCCGAGCGCCTGCCCGTCATCTCCAGCCGCATCCACCACCTGCACGAGTTCTACGAGAGCTCCCGCACGCTCTTTTCGCCGCGAAACCTCGGCATCGCCGTCGGCGTGGGCTTCGTCTCTTGGATGGCCGAGTGCGCCGCCTTCTACTTCGTGCTGGTGGGCCTGGGGGAGCAGGGTGGGGGGATGCTTTTGATCAAGGCAGCCTTCATCCTGGCAACGACGACGCTTGGTGGCTCGGTATTCCTGCTGCCCGCCGGCCTGGGCGTCATCGAAGGCGGGCTGACGGGCTTTCAGCAGGTGCTGCTGGGGATGCCTAGGGAGATGGCAGGGGCAGGGACTCTGCTTATCCGCTTCTGCACGCTGTGGTTCGGCGTGAGCCTGGGGATGCTGGCGCTGCTGGTGCTGACGCGGCGCCTTAAGGCGAGGCCGCAGGCGGCGCAGGCGGAGGCGTAGCTTAAACGTCGTTCAGGGGCTTAATGCTCTTGTCATTCTGAACGAAGTGAAGAATCTTGCCTGGTTTAGACTGGCGTTCGTGGGGATACAGGCAAGACCCTTCGGCTACGCCCTGACATAATGAGTCAGCGCTGGCCGACGGGCGGCGGGACCATCAGATCGTTGCGGGACCAGATGGGCTTGACGACACGTTCGGCGATGAGCCAGCGTCCGTCGCGGCGCACGAACTTGTCGACATAACGCAAGCCTACGGCGATGTCCCGCGTCTCCTCGCCGTTTACCGTACGGTGGTAGGCGACGCAGTAGGCCTCGCTGTCCGCCGTGTCGCCGTGGACCTCGATGAGCTCGTTGCCGATGAAGTGCATCGTGGCGCTGTACGGCTTCAGGGCCGCGACGAAGAAAGCGATGATGTTATCGATGCCGGTGCCCTTGAAGCGGCCGTGGTCGTCGTAGGCGTCGGGGATGTAGCAGGAGCGCACGAGGTCCATGTCGCGCTGGTCGATGCCGTGGCAGTAGCGCATGATGACGTCGTGGATGGCGGCGCGGTCGAAAAGCTCCTGGATAGCTGGGTCTCTCTCTGAAGTCATGTCTCTGCCTCCTGCACCGCTATGACGGCCCGCCCCCGTTGTTGTCACCCCGGGCGTAGCGAGGGGTCTCCCTCGTCACCGGGCAAGCCGGATTCTTTGCTGGCGTTCAGAATGACATCCCCATTTTGTCATCCCGAGCGTCCGTTGCGAGGGATCTCTTGTTCCAAACGCGAGAAGAGATTCCGAGCCGCAGGCGAGGAATGACAGATTGGGCCTAGATCCGGTGGCCGTTGCCCGGCTCCTCCTCATCCTCGTCGTCGCCCATGTCCTCGTCGCTGAAGACGCCGACCTCATGGCCCCGGAAGACGGTGACCACGAAGTCGTCGCGGATGACCTCCGCCGGCATCACCAGGTCCTCGTCCACGAGGCCGATGAGGCTCTGGACCTCCGGCTCGTCTATGGCGTCCTCCTCCACGAAGAGGCTGGCGTAGACCACTGAAGCCCCGTAGTGCAGGTCGACACGCCCGATACGCTCGTCGCCGTCGAGGATTATGAAGACCTCGGAGTAGGGGGTCCGGCAGTCGCGCTGGAAGCGGTATGGCGGCATTACAACCTCCTATATTTACGGCCGCGTCTGGCCGTTGCCCAGGATCACCCATTTGTAGGTGGTCATCTCGCGCAGGCCCATCGGCCCGCGAGCGTGCATCTTCTGGGTGCTGATGCCCACCTCCGCGCCGAGGCCAAACTGGCCGCCGTCGGTGAACTGCGTGCTGGCGTTGACGTAGACGGCGCCGGCGTCGACCTCAGCCACGAAGCGCATACCGGATGAGTAGTCCTCGGTGACGATGGCCTCGGAGTGGCCGGAGCCATATTCGGCGATGTGTTCCATAGCCTCGTCCAGGCTGTCGACGACCTTCACAGCGGCGACGAGGGCCAGGAACTCCTTGCCGAAGTCGTCCGGCGCGGCGGGCACGGCCTTCTGGCCGACCAGCGGCTGGAGGACGCTCAACGCCCGCCGGTCGCAGCGCATCTCAACGCCCGCCTTGGCCCAGCGCTCCCCGATGAGCGGCAGATAGCGCGCCGCGATGCCCGAGTGCACCAGCAAGGTATCGAGGGCGTTGCAGATAGTCGGGCGGCGGCACTTGGCATTGTATACCACGGCCACAGCCTTATCCAAATCGGCGCGCTCGTCGACGTAGGTGTGGCAGACACCGATGCCGCCGGTGACGACGGGCATCGTCGCGTTCTCGGCGACAAAGTGGATGAGG
>JACQUE010000038.1 GCA_016210425.1 Chloroflexota bacterium
GGCCGCTCCACCTTGACCACCTGGGCCCCCAGGTCGGCCAGCAGCATGGTGCAAAATGGGCCGGAGAGGATACGGCTCACGTCCAGCACGCGGATGCCGTGCAAGGGGCCGTTCACGCCGTCCTCCATATGGAAGGAGATGAGGTGAGGCTCGTCGGGGTGGCCTGGCAGGGATATGCGCTGCCGTTCCGCAGCCGGTACGTCACGTCCAGCGCCAGCGCAGCGATCCGATATGGCCTCCTCGTGTTCTTGAAAACCGATACCGACCTGCTTGGCGTCGGGGAAGCGTCACCCGTTGGCTCCGGCAGCCAGCAGGAAACGCGAGGGCTGGCGGAGACGCTGGACAGGCTGGCTCCTCGGCTTCTGGGAACCAGCATCTCTACGACGGAAGCTGACCTTGCAGGAGACGCGCCTTCTCCCCTGCGCTTCGGCCTGGAGACGGCGCTCCTGGATATCCAGGGCAAGGCCAGCGAGCGCCCGGTTGCCGAGCTATTGGGCGGCAAGCCGTCCTCGCTACCCGTCAACGCGATCATCGCCGCCGAGACGCCGGAGCGGGCGGCAGCGGAGACAGCGGAGGCCGCACGACATGGCTTCACTAGCCTCAAGCTGAAGGTGGGCCACGGAACGCCGGCCCAGGACGAGGCCCTGGTCTCGGCTGTGCGCCAGGCGGTGGGCCCGAACGTCAAGCTGCGCCTGGACCCTAACCAGGCCTGGGAGGCAGCCAGGGCCATCGAGTCCATCGGGCGCCTATCGCGGTACGGCCTGGAGTACGTGGAGCAGCCCGTCGCGGCCGGCGATATCGCGGGCCTGGCGCAGACACGGCGCGCCGTGCCGGTGCCCATCGCCGCCGACGAGTCTTTGGGCTCGCTGGACGACCTGCGCCGCCTCTTGGCCGCAGACGCCGCTGACGTTTTCATTCTGAAGCCTGCGAGGCTAGGCGGCCTACGCGCTGCGCTTGAGGTGGCGCACATAGCCCTGGAGGCGGATAAGCCAGTTGTGGTGACAAGTTCCCTGGAATCCAGCGTAGGCATCGCCGCCTGCGCCCATCTGGCGGCGGCCCTGCCCTCGCAACCCTTCGCCCACGGCTTGGCGACTGGCCTGCTCTTCGAAGAGGACCTAACCTCCTCGGACTTGCGCCCCGAAAACGGCGTGCTCCGGACGCCTTCCGGCCCCGGCTTGGGCGTGGAGGTGAACACAGCGTGCCTAGAGAAGTACGGCTCGGGCATCAAGGGCTCGACAGGCTCCTGGTCTTGGTGGTAGGGACGTTTTCGGAAGCCGCGGCGGTTTTCAGGAAATCCAGGACCGCTCGATTGAACGCGCCAGGCGCCTCCAGATGGACAGCGTGGCCCGCGTTCGGGACTATCTGAAGGCGACTATTTGGCACTGCCCCATGCATCTCCTGGGCGATAGCGGCAAACTTGGCGTCCTCGGCCCCAGCGATGAACAGCGTCGGCGCCTGCAGCGCCGCGAGCCGGTGATGCAGTGGCGGCTGCGCCCCCGTGCCGATGCCCCTCAAGCTGTTAGCGAGCCCGGCCTCGCTGTTCTTGAGTCGTTGCGCTCTCAGACTCTCCCGCACGGCCTCCGGCAGCCGCGCCTGGCTTGCCCATAGGGGTAACGACTCCCAATGACGCACAAAGGCCTCGATGCCCTCATCTTCAATGCGGCGGGCCAGCGCCTCGTCGCTGCGGACGCGGGCCGCCCTCTCCTCGGCGGTGGCCAAGCCGGGCGAGCCGCTCTCTACAACGAGGCCCGCCGTGCGATGCGGCAGGGCAATGGCGACGCTAAGAACGATACGTCCGCCCATGGAGTAGCCCAGCCAGCGGGCGCGCGCAACGCCCAGCTTGTCCAGCAGCTCGGCCAGAGCCCGAACGGTCCGCTCCATGCTGTACATGTCCGGATTGGTTGGAGAAGCGGACGAACCGTGGCCCAGCACGTCCACGCTGATGACAGTGTAGCCGCCTCGTGCTGCCTCAGCGAAAGCGCTCCATGTGGATGTGCTGCCGGTGAAGCCGTGGATGGCCACGACTTCCGGGCCTGTACCCGCCCGTTCCACGTTCAGGTGGGCCCCGCCGATGGCATCGAGGGCGATACGGACCACCCCTAGCCTCCCCTGCCAGCGCGGATGCCCGCTGCCACAGCGGCCCAGATTCGCCGGTGAAGGACCACGTTTTCCTTCCGGTCGCCGGGCACCTCGATGAGGGTGGTACCAGCGCTGGTAAGGCTCTCCTGCAACGCCTCGCGAAACTGGGGCCAGTCCTCGACGAGGCGGTACCGGAGGCCGTAAAGCTCTGCGGCGGACCGGAAGGTCAGGCCGTGAGGCGTCCCGAAATACGGCTCAAACACTTCCTCGTAGGCAGCCTGAGGGAGAAACGAGAAGATGCCCCCGCCATTATTGTTGATGACGATGATGGTGGCGTTAAGGCCGAAAGCCCTGGCGGCCAGGAGGCCGTTCATGTCGTGGTAGAAGGAGAGGTCGCCTAATACGAGCATCACCCTGCCGGATGCGGCGCTCGTCCCCAGCGCCGTCGAGACCACTCCGTCGATGCCGCTCGCGCCCCGGTTGGCCATGAAACGTATGCGCCGGTCCGTCGATGGGAAAAAGGTGTCCATGTCTCGCACGGGCATGCTATTGCCGACGAAGAGCACCGCCTCCTCGGGGATGAGCTGCGCCAGCTCGCTGAATACTTTGCCCTCGAAGAGATCGCCGAATCCGGCCAGCTCCCGCGCGATGGCGTCCCGGGCAGCCTCACGCAGTCTGCGCCATCGGCCGCTCCACTCCCTCGGAGCGCGCTTTCCTTCCAGTGCCGACGCCAGCTTCTCGCAGAACTCAACGGAGTCTACATGCCACACCTCAGAGGTCAGGTGGAACGGGTCCCTCCAGCCGTTTTCTTCATCCACCAGGATGTGGTGCGCCGAGCGATGGCGCTCCAGGTACTGGGTCAGGGGCTTGGAGACGGGCAACGCGCCGAAGCGGATCACGACCTTCGGGACCAGGGACTCCGCCACCTCTGCGTCTCTGATGAAAGCATCATAGCAATCGATGACCACATCCCTGTCGTGGGGGCCGCACCTTACCTGCGAGAGGCAGTCGGCTAGGACCGGGTAGTCCAATCGCTGGGCGAGGGCGGACACTGCTTCGGCTAGCCCCACGTCCGCCTGAGGGCCGCAGACTATGAGCCCTTGCTCAACAGACGCCAGCCTCCGGGCAAGCCCCTCGACCTGCTTGCCGTCCGGCGCCCTTCTGGCAGGTACAGCACTAACAAAGGGGACTCCACCCGGCCGGCCGCTATGCGCGTAGCTCTGCGAAGCCACACTGGCAGCAAAATCAGCAGGCACTGACGCAGGCTCCAGGGGCTCGCGGAAGGGGAAATTGACGTGCACCGGTCCGGCAGGCGCCTCGGCAGCGGTGGCAAAGGCCCGCGCGGCCATGGAGCGCACGAAAGCCATTAGGGCAGGGGTGACCTCCGGCGTGGGCACATTAACCGACCATTTGGCGTGGCTACCGTAGATGCGTGTCTGGTCGATGGTCTGGAGCGCGCCCCAGTCGAGCAGCTCCGGCGGCCGGTCGGCGGTGAGCGCTAGCAAGGGCACCCCCGAGTAGCGCGCCTCTACTACCGCCGGGAAAAAGTTAGCAGCGGCGGTGCCGGAGCTGCACACCAGCGCCACAGGCTGCCCCAGATACCTTGCCATGCCCAGCGCAAAGAAGGAGGACGAGCGCTCATCCAGGTGCATCCACGTCTTGATGCCGGGATGTCTGCTGAAGGAGATAGTGAGGGGCGATGAGCGGGAGCCGGGACAGATGCAGACGTGCCTCAGGCCGGAGCGGGCCAGTTCATCAACGAAGGCGCTCGCAAAGGCGTAGTTGCGATTCTCAAACCCCATTCTTAACCACCAGTCAAAGCTGCAAGAAGGGGCTGGAACTTCAGCTCGGTCTCTTGGTACTCCTGCACTGGGTCGGAGCCGCTAACGATACCAGACCCGGCGAACAGCGTGGCCTCATTCCCGCGCAGCAGCGCCGACCTGATGGCGACGCTGAATTCGCCTTCACCGTTGTGGTCGAGCCATCCCACCGGCGCTGCGTACCAGCCTCGGTCACCTTCCAGATCGCGGATCATGTCCAGAGCTTTATCTTTCGGCGCGCCACCCACGGCAGGCGTGGGGTGGAGTAGCCTCACCAGTTGGAGAATGCCACCACCACCGTTTAGGCAGCCCGTGAAGGAAGTGGCCATGTGCTGGACGGTTTTCAACTTGATGACGTGAGGCTCGTTGTCCCAGCGCAGGTCATGGCACATGCCGTTCAAAGCCTCGGCGACCATCGCCACGACCGTTGAATGCTCCAGACGCTCTTTCGGGCTTTCGAGGAGCAGCCGCTGAAGCTCTCGGTCTTCCTCGGGGCTGGCGCCCCTGGCGGCGCTTCCAGCCAGGCAGCGCAAGCTTACCTTGCCGTCCTCGACGCGCACCAGGGCCTCAGGAGTCGCGCCGACGAAGCTGGCCTCGCCGCTATCCATCGCGAACACGGCGCATGATGGATAGGACTTGATGAGGTAGCCGAGGGCGCCGTCTAAAGAGAAGGACCCTTGCGAGTGCAAGGCTTTTCTCCGCGCGAGGACGACCTTGGTGAGATGGCCGGCCTCGATGGCTTGCAAGGCTTGTCGTACCCAGTGAGTCCATTCTCCCGGCGAGCTCTGACACTGGCGGTCCAGGCCAAGCTGCGATGATTCGGCGAACGGCTCTGCCTCCAGGAAGCGCATCTGGGCAATTGTGGCTTCGGCCAGGGCGGTGGCGTCCGCCTCCGGCGAGACAATGATATTGATCGTCAGCCAAGTGGCGCCTTCTGACCAGGTGAAGAGAAACCTGGGCAGCGCCAAGAGCGCATCCGGAAAGCCACGCCAGATGGCATCTCTCGGGGCCTGGGGATCGTATCGGAAGCCTCCCATGAAGATGGGCCCGATACCTCGTCTGGCCGGCGCGCGGATGACGGCGCTATCCAATAGCGAGCGGAACTCCTCGTCCACCCCATCCTTCAAGCTAGCGCCGTCGCGGGCCATGACGATGGCGCTGCCGATGCCCACCAACCAGAAGCTCTGGTCGGGACGCGCCCAGAAGGCAGCATAAGATTCAAACCGCCGCCTCGCGCCGAAAACTGCAAGAGGACCCCCGCCCGCCGATACCGGCTGGGCAAGGCTGACCAGGACCGGCGCACTGCGCCGTCTCGCTCGTTCCAAGCCCTGAGCGAGACCTTCTGCCAGGGCGTCTTTCGCTTGAACCACCCACAGGTCAGGTGTCATAGCTGGTCCGCACTCACCCCAGGAGTCTCTAACGCGGGCGGATCGGCTCCGACGCTTTTCAGAAGGATGGCGCGAAGAGCGGGCGTCGCACTGGTCAAGGGACTAGGTTGTCCGGTCAAGAGCCAGCGCACGATCACCTCATGGAGCGCCCCTACCCACATCTGAGACACCAGCAGAGTATCGAGAGGCCTTATCTGTTTCGCCTCCACGGCGGCATCCAGTTGGCGCTGGATTAGACCTGAGAACCTCTCTCTAATAGGCAGAAACTTCCGATCGGTGGCTCTGCCGTGTCCGATAATGTTCAGCAGCAGAACGCGCGCGACGTTCCGCTGACGAGCAAAGGTAGCCATAAGCGCATCGACGCTGGCGGCCAAGCGGTGGAGCGGTGTGGGCTGCTGGCCGGCAGATCCCTCTATCTTGGCGATGAGTTTGTCGCTCATACGCTCCACCAGCGCCATCACCATCTCTTCTTTGCTGGGGTAGTGGAAGTAGAAGCTGCCTTTGGACGTGCCGGATAGCTCCACGATCTCTTGGACGCCGGCGGCCGAGTAGCCGCGCTGTGCTATCACCTCCAGCGCGGCATCCAGTATCCGATCGCGGGCATTGGCCTCTTCGGGTTGCAGTCTTTTGCTCACACTCTAGACCGACTGGTTGGTCTAGGATGCAGTATGCCAGCAGCCA
This sequence comes from Chloroflexota bacterium, assembly GCA_016210425.1. GTDB lineage: Bacteria > Chloroflexota > Dehalococcoidia > JACQUE01 > JACQUE01 > JACQUE01. Next base: position 5,969 of record JACQUE010000038.1, read on the forward strand.
CAAGCTCTGTCAACGAGCCTGATAGTTTATTTGCCATCTTACGGCCACGGCAAGTCTGGCCCAGGCTAGATCGTACATCCACCCAGTAACCTGAGCGTGGCGGTGTGCCGAGGGTCACAGAGAGCTCATAGTGTCGAACGCATCCCCTTGACACAACCACCTCCCGAGAATGATATACTGAGCTAGCCGGCCCGAAGTGACATCCCCCAATAGATGCTCGTGCCATCATCCGGCACACTTCGTCCCACTCAGGCATACGGGGCTAGGCAGTAGATGAAGCTACTACACGGCAGGACTACTATCGCGCTTTTTGTCGTTGCCGTCTCTTTGCTGAGTGGATGCAACGACAGAAAGCCCCCAGACGTCTCACTGGCTCCTATGAGCCCAGATAGCGCTTCTACCTCGAGCTTCGGTACGCCCACGCCTGCATCCCCACCTGGCTCGGCGGATCGCCTGGCGCTGGCGCGCGCTATGCTGGAGCGCGGACGTGGCTACCAGGCCGACGGTGACTATGACCTGGCCATCGGCGAGATGAAGGGGGTGCCGGCTCTGGTGCCAGGCACGACCGAGTCGGGGGAAGCGCTCTTCCGCCTGGGGCAGTGCTACTTGGCTCGCCAACGGTTTCAGGAAGCAGAGCAGGCGCTTGGTGAGTTCCTCTTAGTCTATCCCAATGATGACAGAGGCAGTAGGGCTAAGTTCTATCTGGCGACTGCCCAGCGCGGCCTGGGCCGAGGTGAAGAAGCTGTCGAGAGCTATGAGGCGTATGCTACAGCAGAGCCCTCCCTGCGCAGCTATGCGGAGTTCGCCATCGGGGAGACCTACCTGGATATAGGCACGTACGACTTGGCGGCCGAGCGGTTTCTACGTGTGATACAGGACGAGGCAACCAGCCTGCGGCCTCAGGCAATGGAGAAGCTGGCTAACATACACTTCCAGCGGGAGCAATTCCTGGAGGCGGTGCGCTGGTATGAAGCGGCGCTGGCGCAAGCCGGAGCCAGCGACGAGGCGAGGCTTCGTTTTCTGTTGGGACGTGCCTACGTAAAAGCCGGCAACCTCGCGGGGGCGAAGGCGCAGTTCGACACGGTAGTGCGCCGCTTCCCTCTGAGCAGCGACTCCGTCAGTGCGCTAGATGCCCTGCTGGAGATGGGTGTGGAGGTAAGCACCTATCTCCAGGGGAGGGTCCGCTTCTTCCAATGGGATTTGAAGGAGGCGGCGAGCCTCTTGAAAGCCTACCTTCTGGCCAATGCCGATGGGGAATACGCACCCCTCGCCCACTACTATTTAGGCCGCACCTACTGGCGGCAGGATAACGAAAACGGAGCCCTGCAGGAGTTTGCAAAGGTAGCGGATCTCTTCCCGAAAAGCGAGGTGGCCCCGGAGTCCCGGTGGCTACGAGGACGCATACTGGAGGAACAAGGGCAGTTGGCCGCTGCAGCGGCGGAGTACTATCGGCTGGCGACGGGCTATCCCCGTGGCGAATACTGGGCTGAGGCGCTGTTTCGACGCGGGCTTGTCGCCTATAAGAGGGGAGACTTGGAGGGGGCAGCGGAGCTCTGGCAGAGCTACCTCGAGGATGCCTCCATCGCGTTGGCGCTGCCCAGCGAGGCGAGGCCTAAGCTGCTGCTATGGGAGGGAAAAGCCATGTCCACGCTTGGGAGAACGGAAGAGGCCAGGCAATTCTGGCAGCAGGCGGCGGAACTCGACCCTGAGGACTACTATGGCCTGCGGGCGGAAGAATGGTTGAGGCATTCAGCAGGGGCAGCCCGTCCGGCCGTGGGGCATAATGGCTTACTGTCGACAGAAACGGAGACGCAGAGAAGGAGCTTGGCGGAATGGCTCTCCGGCCTGACGGCTTCCGCAACCTCGGGACCAGGGCAAGAGACGCTCTCTCTGGAGAGCGATCCTGGGCTACAAAGAGCGAGAATGTTGCTGGGCATAGGTCTGCGGGACGAAGCCGCGGCGGAGTTGCGAGCGGTGATGGACAGGTTCTCCCGACAGCCAAAGGCACTCTATCAACTGGCGGTCCTGACTCAGGAGGAGCGACTATATCACCTGGCCATCAGCGCTGGATGGCTCCTGCAGCGCCTCTCCACCAACTCCAGCGTGGCCAGCCTCCCCGTCCTGGTACAGAGGCTGCTCTATCCTGCGCCCTACGCTGCGCTGGTGCTGAGGCGGGCGGACGAGGAGGGTCTGGACCCGTACCTGCTCTTCGCGCTGATGCGGCAGGAGAGCCTCTTCAACAGGGATGCCTACTCCCCCGCTGGCGCTTCCGGCCTCACTCAGGTCATACCGTCAACAGGCGAGGAGATCGCCAAGAAGCTTGGGCGGGAGACATTCCGACCGAGTGACCTGCTGCAGCCATCGGTAAGCGTTACCTTTGGGGCCTGGTATCTGGCCAGACAGGTGGAGACCTTTGAGGGGAACCAGTTCTTCGCCCTGGCTGCCTATAACGGGGGAACCAGCAACGTGCGGGACTGGAACCGTGGCGATCTGGACTACGACAACGACCTCTTTGTGGAGGAAATCCTGTTCAACGAGACGAGAACATTCGTAAAGAGGGTCTACAGCAACTATCGCCTTTACCAGCGACTCTATCCACAGTGATGTGCGCC
>JACQUE010000045.1 GCA_016210425.1 Chloroflexota bacterium
TGACGTGGAAGGTGCCCTCGCCGATCTCCAGGATAGAGATATCGAAGGTGCCGCCGCCGAGGTCGAAGACGGCCACCGTCTCCTCGCCCTTCTTATCGAGGCCGTAGGCCATGGAGGCTGCCGTCGGCTCGTTGACGATGCGCAACACTTCCAGGCCGGCGATCTTGCCGGCGTCCTTAGTGGCCTGGCGCTGGCTGTCGTTGAAGTAGGCGGGGACAGTGATGACCGCCTCGTTCACCTTATCACCGAGGTAAGCCTCGGCGTCGGTCTTCATCTTCTGCAGGATCATGGCCGATATCTCGGGCGGGCTGTATTCCCGCTCCCCCATGCGCACTCGGACGTCGCCGTTGGATGCGGCGCTAAGCTTGTAGGGCACCAGCTTCATGTCGCGCTGGACCTCGCCGTCGCTGAACTTCCGGCCCATGAAGCGCTTTATAGAGAAGACTGTATTCTCCGAGTTCGTGATGGCTTGGCGCTTTGCTGCGGCGCTCACCAGACGCTCGCCGGTCTTGCTTATGGCCACGACTGAGGAAGTCAGACGCGAGCCTTCAGCGTTGGGTATGACGACCGGCTCGCCGCCTTCCATCACGGCCATCACGCTGTTCGTAGTTCCCAAATCGATTCCCAGAACTTTCGGCATTTCTCACCTCTTGATCAGGAAGAATGATACACTGCTGCTTCGGGCAGCTCTTCTCATTGGGTGGTCGGTTCTCTCTGCCTTACGTTTCCGTTGCCCACCTTTACAAGGGCGGGCCGCAGCACGCGGTCGTGGAGCTTGTAACCCTTCTGCAGCACCTCAACCACCTTGCCCTCCTCACCATCTGCGTGGATGACGGCCTCGTGTAGGTTCGGGTCGAAGTCCTCCGCCAGCGCCTTGATCTCCGTTACGGCATGGGATTCAAGCACGGCTAGCAGCTTGCGGTGGATGAGTCGTATACCGTCAACCCACGTGAGCTCGGCGAGGGCGCCTGAGACGTTGGCGAGGGCCCTTTCCAGGTCATCGACAACAGGGAGAAGGCTCATTGTGAGGCTGGCGTTGCCGAACCTGGCTATCTCCGTTCGCTCCTGCTCGGCCCTTCGCTTGTAGTTGCTGAGGTCGGCCTGGGTCCTCTGCCAGTTGGCCAGGTAGTTGGCCGATTTAGCTTGCTCTTCCGACAGGGCCCTCTTCAGGCTCTCGATCTCGTCCTCGCCGGTCTTATCTTCAGGCAATCGGCTTGTCTCCTCCTCTGGGCTCTCGGCGGAAGGTTCAAGGCGCTCCTTCTCAGTCATGAGTCACCTCCTCCGAGTGCTCGTCAGTGCACGTCGTTGAGTAGCTCGTTCATGACGGCGGCTATGTATCTAACAATGGATATCGTTCTCGGATAGTCCATCCGCGTCGGCCCCAACACGCCCAGGTAACCGGCAGCGCCGCCAATGCCGTAGCGAGTCAGCACAATACTGCACTCCTGGGCGAGAGGCTCCGGGTTCTCTTTGCTGATCACGATCTGGACGCCGCCCTCCCGCGAGCCGATTTCAGCCAGGACGCCGCTCAGAAGTGTGCGAGCTTCCAGGGCTTCAACTACATCCAGCATCCTGGCCGACTTGCTGACCTCCGGCTGGCCCAGGAAATGGCGGAGCCCCTCATAGATGGGCCTGTCGATGCGATTGCTATCTTCGCTCTTCATCAGCCGGACCATCGCATCTACAACTTGGCCTTCCACAGGGGAAAGCGGGACCTCCTTGGAAGCAACATCGGCGGTGGTAAGGCCGACGTACTGCTGGTTGAGCTTGATGGAAATGGCATCGAGCTCCGTCTGCGAAAGCGGCTCGCTCAGGGGGAGTAGCTCGCGCTTCAGCCGGGTCTCCTCCATAAGCAACACCAGCAGGGCCAGGAACTCGTGGAGTGCCACGAGCTCCAGCCGCTTGATTCGGGAACGGGTCTCTTTAGGCATAGTGACAATGGCGAGGTTGTGGACCAGCCGGGCCAGGACGGCCACTGCCAGCTCAGTCCACTCCTCCATTTGTCCCCCAAGCTGATGAAACTGGTGGCGGACGAGGAGCTGCTCCGATAGAGGCAGCGTTACGTCCTCCATCAGCGTCTCAACATAGTAGCGATAGCCCTTGTCGGCGGGGATGCGGCCGGCGGAGGTGTGGGGATGGGTGATGTAGCCGGCATCCTCCAGCTCAGCCATGTCGTTGCGGATGGTGGCCGGGCTCACGCCGAGGCGGTAACGCGTCACGATGCGCTCAGAGCCGACGGGCGTCGCGCTCGAGACGTAGTCGCTGACGATGAACTTGAGGAGGCTGGCTTTTCTCGCGCTAAGGGATGCTTCTTTTGCCATCGAACGAACCTGTTCGCTTTATCGCTCCGTTAGCACTCTAAGGCCCTGAGTGCTAACGGATTAAATGTAGCACCGTGGAAATTGGTTGTCAAGTCGATGAGGCAGGGGAAAGGGGAGAAAAAGCGGTCATCTCTCCGTTTCCTTATTGACACCGGCTGTGATATGTGGTACAAACATGACTAAGTGGAGTGATTTACTCATCTATGGAGGCGACGATGGCCCTGCGACAGCTAAGCGTCAGCGACCTGAAGGCCGTCAGCGAGACCCTGGAGGGGAAGCCGCCCCTGGATGTGCTCGGCTGGGCGTTGGAGGAGTTCTCGCCGGAGCTGGCCCTGGCCTGCAGCTTCGGCGGGCCCACTGGGATGGTACTTCTGGACATGCTATCGAAGCTCGGCGCCCTGAACGGCAAGGCCCATGTCTTTTATCTGGAGACCGGCTTCCTCTTCCCGGAGACGCACGCGTTGCGCGAGGAGGTAGAGGACCGCTACGGCTTTAAGGCCGCCGCCTACAGCTCTGATATTTCCCTGGAGCAGATGGCGGAGAAGCACGGCCCCGAGCTCTGGGCCCGCGATAGCGACCTCTGCTGCGAGATACGCAAGGTGGAGCCTAATGCGCGGGCGCTCGTCGGCATGCGGGCCTGGCTCTCCGGCATCCGCCGCGATCAGGCGTCTACCCGCCGCGAGACGGCCATCGTTGACTGGGACGCTAAGTTCAATTTGGCCAAGGTCAGCCCTCTGGTGGCCTGGTCCGAGGCGCAGGTCTGGACCTATATCGTGGAGAACAGGGTGCCCTACAATGCCCTGCACGACCGTGGCTACCCCAGCATTGGCTGCATGCCGTGTACGCGCCCGGTCAAACCGGGCGAGGACCCTCGCGCCGGACGCTGGGCCGGCACCGACAAGACGGAATGCGGCCTGCACGTCCAGCCTAAGTAACGTAAGGCCATCGAAAGGAGATAATCGTTGACTCGGGGATTCACTATCTGGCTTACAGGTCTCTCTGGCGCCGGCAAGACCACCATCGCCGAACGCCTCGACGCGGAGCTGCGCCGTCGCGGCAGGCGGGTCGAGCTTCTTGACGGCGACGTGGTGCGCACGCACCTCAGCAAGGGGCTTGGCTTCAGTAAGGAGGATCGCGACACTAACATCCGGCGCATCGGCTTCGTCGCTAAGCTCCTGACTAGGAACGGCGCCGCGGTCATAGCCTCGGCCATCTCGCCCTACCGTGAGATACGCGATGAGAACCGCCGCGACATCGGCGACTTCGTCGAGGTCTACGTCGAGTGCCCCCTGGAGGAGCTCGTAAAGCGTGACGTAAAAGGCCTCTATGCCAAGGCCATACGCGGCGAGATCGCTCAGTTCACCGGCGTCTCCGACCCCTACGAAGAGCCTCTCAATGCCGAGGTCGTAGTCCGAACCGACCGTGAGACGGTGGAGGAGAGCACCGCTAAGATCCTCGCGAAATTGGAGGATCTAGGTTATATACCCCCGGCGGCAGGGGGCAACGGCGCCGGACCGGCCAAGGCGGAAGCCTGGCAGTCCATCGCTCCCCACGGTGGAAGGCTCATAGACAGAAGAGTCGCTGATGTGCGCGAGTGGGAGGAACGCGCCAGGGGCTTGAAACAATTGCGCCTCAGCGCGCGTGAGGCTTCCGACCTGCACATGATCGCCGTTGGCGGCTTCAGCCCTCTCGAAGGCTTCATGACCCGCGACGACTACCTGGGCGCGGTCAAGGAGGCGCACCTGGCCTCGGGGCTGGTCTGGCCGGCGCCCATCACCCTCTCCGCCAGCCAGGATGTGGCCAGCGGCCTGCGTGAAGGCGAGGATGTGGCGCTGCTGGACGAGTCGGGGCAGCTCTTGGCGGTCCTGCACCTGGCGGATATCTTCCCCTATGATAAGGAACTGGAGGCCAAAGAGGTCTACCGCACGACTGATGTCGCCCATCCAGGCGTCGCCAGCCCTACCGCCAGGGAGACCTGCTCCTGGGCGGCAAGGTAACCGTCCTCCGGCTGCCGGAGGATGCCTTCGCGGACTATCACCTTGAGCCCCGGCGCTCGCGGAACGCCTTCGCTGAGAAGGGCTGGCGGACGGTTGTCGGCTTCCAGACGCGCAACCCCGTCCACCGCGCCCACGAGTACGTGCAGAAGAGCGCGCTGGAGATCGTCGACGGGCTCTTCCTGCACCCCCTGGTTGGCGAGACCAAGTCGGATGACATACCGGCTGACGTACGGATGCGCTGCTACCAGGTGCTCCTCGACAACTACTATCCCAAGGACCGCGTCGTCCTGGGCACCTTGCCGGCGGCTATGCGCTATGCCGGCCCGCGCGAGGCCATCCTGCACGCCATCGTCCGCAAGAACTATGGCTGCACCCACTTCATCGTGGGCCGCGACCACGCGGGCGTCGGCAACTACTACGGCACATACGACGCCCAGCGCATCTTCAACGATTTCCGTCCGGAAGAGCTGGGCATCACGCCCCTCTTCTTCGAGCATACCTTCTATTGCCGTCGCTGCGGCGGCATGGCTTCCACAAAGACCTGCCCTCACGCCGAGGGTGACAGACTCATCCTGAGTGGCACCAAGGTGCGCCAGATGCTCCAGGCGGGGGAGTGCCCGCCCGAGGAGTTCACCAGGGCCGAGGTAGCCAGGGTACTGATGGAGAACGCCTAGGCACGGGTTAACCGTGACAGAAGTCAGGAGGGCGCTATGGTTGCTCCCTTTGCATCGGTAGCAGCGAATGTCTTCGACGCCAGCCCGGCGCTCTACGCCGCCCTGGTCGTGGTGGCGATGGCGGTGGCGGCCGGCGCCATGTATGGCGTGGTGGAGTTGCTGCTGAAGCTCCTGAGAGGGCCTCTGGGCGCAACCTGGAGGCGGCTGGAGTAGGAGATGTTCTTCCCCACGGCGGGAGTGGAGGTCAACCCCCTACTTCTCGTCCTAATCGGGTTTACTGTTGGAGTCTGTGGAGGCTTCTTCGGCATCGGAGGAGCCTTCATGGTCACTCCTGCCCTTAACATCTTCGGCTTCCCTATGGCCTACGCCATCGGCACAGATATGGCCCA
>JACQUE010000041.1 GCA_016210425.1 Chloroflexota bacterium
GAGGCGAGTTCTGGAGAAAGTATCGGCATAAGGGGAACCGAAAATGAGACTGTCAAGGTCATCTAAAGACTTGCTTGTAGAAGAAATGCGCTTCGCCCTCCTTAAGATGAAGGAATCGCCCGATCCGGCGGCGAAGATGTATTTCTTTAGTGCGGTATACGGGATGGCTCAAAGAATTCTTAATATCGAGTTCTCTCCCGAACTTACCTTCGTACACAATGTGCTTCAGTTCGTTTATTCGACCATCATGCAAAGGGTTGTCGCCTCCAGTACGGGGCAGGAAAGAGGAATTCTTTTACCTCCACATCTGTTTGAAAGGCTAGAATCGGCTTTGGATGATATGATTGGTATGGTGGAGCGCGGCGAGAAAACGTATCCTGCGTTGGAAAGAATGTCAAATCTGGCCTATTCAACGACTGGTAATGGCTATTATCTATTTCTAAAGGGTATCCTTCAGGTGTAGCAGCAGTCGCATTAACTCGAATCCTTGTTCTTTTTATTCCTACGGTTTAAGGGGCGTAGCCGCAAGCCTCAATTCTGCCTTTTCCGTTTGACCTCCTCACCATACCAACCGGTTGATTGTTTAGCTACATCGGCGGCGGTGGCACGGCTGCCTGCAGCTCGCTCAGTGCAAGGTGGTCAACGTCTTCCTCTCACACCAATCTTGTCGGACAAACCCGGTTCATCAGTCACGTCTCGCAGAGGGGGCGTCCGGCCTAGCAGACCTGGCGCCCGTGGGCGATGAGGCCCATGTGGAAGCGGTAGATGTCCTTGGCCGGTACGATGGACTCCAGGATGTCGTGGGCGGCGTCCGGCGATGCCTTTTGCGGGATGAGGCCGAGGCGCCGGGCGACGCGGTAGACGTGGGTGTCGACGGGCAATGCCGGTAGCCCGAGAGAGAACAGGAGCACGCAGGCAGCCGTCTTCGGGCCGACGCCCGGCAGCGAGCGCAGCCACTTCTTGGCCTCGGCCAGCGGCGTCTCGCGCAGGAAGCTCAGGTCGAAGGAGCCGCGCTGCTCCTCGAGGCTGCGCAGGATGGCCTGGATGCGCGGCGCCTTGATGCGACCCAGTCCGCCCGTCTGGATCGCCGCCGCCAGCTTCTGCGTGTCCGCGTTGGCCACGGCCTCCCACGTTGGGAAGGTCGCTTTCAGGCAGGCGAAGGCGCGACCCGAGTTTACGTCCGACGTGTTCTGCGACAGCACGGTCTGGATTAGCTCGGACACCGGGTCGGCGCGCGAGCGCCAGACGAATGGGCCGTGGTGCCTCTCCAGCAGCTCCAGAACGTCCGCTACCCTTGCCGGCTGTCTATCTCCTCGGAGCGGGATCTCCATCAGGCCTGGCTCTCTTCGCGCAGCGTGCTAATCAGGTGCTGGATTTCGTATGTCGTCAGGCCGTAGCGGTGCAGCGTGTGGCGCACGATCTCGAAGCCGGCCTCGTGGTGCGGCTGCACCAGCTCCGAGGCCCCCATCCCCTTCAGCGCCTGTAGCCCGGAGTCGCGCTGCACCCTGGCGATGATGTCCAGCTTAGGACTTATGCTGTGCGCATGCCTGATGGCAAGCTCCGTCGCCGCTTGGTCCGGCATCGCTAGGACGAGGACTCGCGCCCGCTCCAGTCCCGCTCTTTCCAGCACAACCGGGTTGGATGCGTCGCCGTAGATGCAGGTGATGCCGCGCTGGCGCAGGTTCGAGACGGTAGAGAAGTCCAGGTCGATGACGAGGTAGGAGAAGTCGCGTCTCTCCAGCGCTCGTGCGAGCTGTCGCCCAACGCTACCCATGCCGCAGATGACCACGTGCTGCGTTAGGCCGATGGCCTCATCGCGCTCAGGCTCAAAGCGGGCCGCGAGCCAGGCCGACGCAGCGGGGACCCTGTCGAGCCAGAGTGTGAAGCGGTGCGCCCACGAGAGCCCAGCCGGCGTCAGGGCGATGGTGATAAGGGCGCTGGCCAGCGTCAGTGAGAAGAGGCGGTCGGAGAGGACGTCCGCCTCCAGACCTACGCGCCCTAGGATGAAGCTGAACTCGCCAACTTGTATGAGGCTGGCGCCTACTAGGATTGACGTCCGGCCCGGATAGCCAAAGAACCAGGCGATGGCTCCGCAGATGAAGAACTTGCCGACGATTACGGCGGCCACTATGACCAATATCCAGACCAGGTTCGCGCCAATGAAGCGCAGGTCCATAAGCATGCCAATCGAGGTGAAGAAGATCGTGGCGAAGGTGTCGCGCAAAGGCACGATCTCGGCTAGTGCCTGGTCGGCTAGATCCGACTCGCTGATAATCAGGCCGGCCATGATGGCCCCGAAGGCCAACGGCTGCCCAGCGTTCTGCGTGCCGAAGGCGGTGCCAAGCGAGAGCGCTACAATGGCCAACAGGAATAGCTCCCTGGACTGCATGGCGGCAATGCGGGCCAGGAGCCAGGGAACGACGCGCATGCCCAAGAAGAGGGCCACGCCCAGAAAAAGAACGGCTTTGAGGGCCGCCAAGAGCAGCGCCATGGCCATCGCCTGCCCTGAGCCGGTGAGCGACTCCAGGAAGACGAGCATCGGCACGACGCTCAGGTCCTGGATGATGAGAATGCCCAAGGCGATGCGCCCGTGCAGAGAATCGGCCTCGCCGCGCTCCATAAGCGTCTTCAAGGCGATCATCGTGCTGCTAATGGCTACTAGCATCCCGAAGAAGATGGCCTCTTTGACCGGAAATCGCAGCCCTGATGCGACGGCTAAGCCCAAGGCGGCGGTGACGGCGATCTGTATGACGCCGCCCAGGACGGCGATCCGGCCTACGCGGCGCAGCTCGGCCAGGGAGAACTCCACGCCCAGGGCGAACATCAGGAGGGCGATGCCGAGGTCGGCCAGGTCGTGCACCTGGGCGGTGTCCCGGACGAGGCGCAGGCCGAAGGGCCCGATGGCGACGCCGGCGAGGATGTAGCCGAGGACTGGCGGCTGTCGAAGGAGGTGGAGGAGCACGCCTGCCACCAGGGCGATCCCCAGCACGACGATGAGGTCTACGGCGAGGGTAAGTCCTTCCACTGAGCCTCGCTGGGAGCGCGCCTTGGGGCTGACCGATGGCCCGCTCCCTTACGCTCAAGGGTACGATAACGGCGGGCGCAAGGGGAAGGGATGCCGGTTAGAACTGTTTCAATGCGTCGAGTGCCTCCGGCCGCGACTTGTCGATCTGCAGCGCGCGCTGGTACTGTCCCAACGCCTCATAGTTGCGCCCCGCCGCCTGTAGCGCCTTGCCGTAGTTGAGGTGCGCCGCGTACAGCTTCTCGACGATGCGGTCTTTGTAGCCGGTGAGTTGCGGCTGCACGTAGAGCCCCTCCAAGACCTCGACGGCCTTGCTCCAGCCCTGGATGGTGCTGGCCGCCGTCGCAGTCGGCCACTCAGCCTCCACCTGCTTCATGCCCTGGCGGTAGGTCAGGCTGGCGCGGGCGACGGCCAGCTTCGTGGCGATGGCCTTATCTTCCGGCCTTTGCTTGCGCTGCTCCTCCAACAGTCCTACGATCTCCTCCAGCGCCGC
>JACQUE010000042.1 GCA_016210425.1 Chloroflexota bacterium
AGCCCCACCGTGAAGTCCTTGCCGGCGGATGCCTTCATCGCCGCCAGGATCTCCCGGGCGAAGCGCGTTCGATTCTCCAGACTGCCCCCATACTGGTCGGTGCGCTTGTTGTGGATAGGAGAGAAGAATATCTCCGGCATGCACTCGTGGGAGCCATGCAGCTCCACGCCGTCCGCGCCTGCCTCACGGAAGCGCTGGGCGGCCTTGGCGAAGATCTGAACCATCTCCTGGATCTCCTCAACCTCCATCTCGTGGGGGATGTCGTCGGAGGAGCGAGCCCGGGGTTCAGACGATGGTCCGAAGTCGGTGGTAATGAAGGTGAGCTGCATGACCGCCACGGACCCGTACTGGTGGATGGCGTCGAAGAAGCGCTTCATACGCTCGTTGAAGTCCGGCCTGTCCCAGAGGCCCTGCATAGTCGCCCGTCCTGTGGCTACCCAGCGCGCGCTACTGCCGAGCCGCTTCGGCATGCCCACCATCCAGGTCTGGTTGCCGATCCAGCCCACACCGCTCCGCGCCTTCTGGGCGTGATAGGCGATGAAGCCGTCGTCCGGCAGGCCGTCTAATCGACCGATGGTGATGAGATGCGTGGTCTCGGCGATGCGGTTGGGCACCGTCATGCTGCCCACTTTGATGGGACTGAAAAGGCGAGAGAACTGCTCAGGCATTTGACTCCTCCTTTAGCAGATATAGGGTTTGCTCCGTCGGGCGGATGTTCAAGCTCACGCCTTGGCGTGCGCCTGAGCTTTCACGGGCGGATTCATCTGTGTGCTTATCTTCGAGGAGACTATCGAGCGTCTCCTTTGCCAGGCAATTGGCAAACGACGGGCTTTTCCAATGTTATGAGGCAGCATTGGCGGAGCAGAAAATCGTCAATAGTTTTCGTGTCAGGAATCTCCAACATATGCTGCCTTCCAATGACATAGCATGAGGGGCACAGCGGTGCAGATGTTGGAATTAGGATGACTGAGCGGATAATACGAGGAACCCAACTGCCTGTCAAGTAGTCGGCGCAAAATTTGCACAGTGGAAAAGAGCGTCCAAGATCAAGTTGAGGCCCTCTCGGGGCTGGTGGACGAGAGTTCCGCGAAGCTCCTAGTGGAGCAACATCACGCGGAGAAGAGCGAAGAGACAGGCAGCTACGGAGCGCAAGAACACAAGGGAGGACACTGATGAGCAGGCGCACCAATAACGAAGGAAGTACCTACAAGCGGGCAGACGGGCACTGAGCGGGCGCGGTAAGCCTGTCGAACGGCAAACGCGCAGGAAAGCCAGAGGGCCTTTCTTATGTCCTAGAGGCGCTCTATCTTACGAACTTGCTAGTGCCAGATGCCTCTAGAAGCCGTTTTTGTGGCGGGGGCGCATGGGAGTCGAACCCACCCGGGACAGCGCAGGCCGCCCCGCAACGGTTTTGAAGACCGCGAGACCCACCGGGGCCCCTCCGCCCCCACTCTAACCAGCAAAGACCCCGCCGGGCGGCGGGGCCTCTTAGCTGCAACTGTCCGCGCTAAGTGAGGGCCTCCTCCAGCTTCTTCTGAAGGTCCCGCTTGGGCCGGAAGCCGATGATCTGACCCACCGGCTGGCCGCCCTTGAATACCAGCAGTGTGGGTATGCTGTGGATGCCGTACTTGGCCGAGATGTTGGGGTTCTCATCTGTGTTCAACTTGACGAAATCCACACGCCCCGAGTACTCCTCAGCCAGCTCATCGACTATCGGCGCCACCATGCGACATGGGCCACACCAGGGCGCCCAAAAATCGACCAGGACCGGCCTCGTTGCCTTGACGACTACCTCATCGAATGTCTTGTCGTCGACTGGACTTGGCTTACCCACTACGACCTCCTGACGGTGTATTCGGCCCCTTCGCGGACCACGTTCGATAGTGCAAAACAACTACATTGCCTTTTCTATTCCCATCCTAGCATACGGCCTCTCACGGGCTCAAGAAGAAGACTGACCGGCAGAGGCGGCCTCGCCGCCGTCACGCCGACCTCCGCCGCGACCCCTTCTACGCCGCGGCCGAAAGCGCCGTTCCCTTTTCTCCTCTGAGGGCGCGGGCCCCGCGCCCATAGCCTTGATCAGACCACCCGCCACTGCCCGCTTAGCCGCGCCAATGGCATTCTTGATGGCGCGGGCATTGCTCCGACCGTGAGCTATGATGACGACTCCGTTGACTCCCAGCAGCGGAGCACCCCCATACTGAGAGTAATGCAAGCGGCTGAATATCTCCCGATAGCCCCCCTTCAGCATGAGTCCAGCCAGCCGTCGATGTATCTTGCTCACCAGCATCTCGTTCACAATCTCGATGATCATCTCGGCAACGCCCTCGGTGACCTTGATGGCGATGTTGCCCGTGAAGCCATCGGCCACGATGACATCGGCCCTGTCCCTCGCGAGCTCATTGCCCTCGACGTTGCCAACGAAGTTCAGACCGCTCTCCTTCAGCAGCCGGTGCGCCTCCAGCGTCAGGCGGTTGCCCTTCGTCTCCTCGGTGCCATTGCTCAGCAGGCCGACCCTCGGCTCGTCCACATCCATCACGCGCTCCATGTAGACGCTGCCCAAGCGCGCAAACTGGAGCAATTGGCCCGGCTCGCAATCTGTGTTGGCTCCCGCGTCCAGCAGCAGGATCGACCCGGTCGGCACTGGCAGGAGCGTGCCGATGGCCGGCCGGTCGATGTCATTCAGCCTGCCCAAACTGAACAGCGACGCAGCAACAACGGCCCCACTGTTGCCCGCCGAGACGAAGGCATCGGCCTCACCATTCCGCAGCAGGTTTATCCCCACCACCAACGACGAGTCCTGCTTCTGCCGCACGGCAGAGGCTGGGTGCTCGTCCATGTCGATGACCTGGCTGGCATCCACCACCTGGATAGGCAAGCCTTTAGCGCTGGGCCAGTTAAGCTCGGGCTCGATCTCCTCCCGCTTGCCCACCAGCAGCACTTCCACGCCGTACTCGCGAGCCGCCTCAATGGCGCCACGTATGATCTCCAGCGGCGCCCGGTCTCCCCCCATCGCGTCCAGTGCGATCTTCATTGCGAATCAGAAGTCCCCTTTCGTTGACGTCTGGCCCCTCCAGGGCGCCGTCCGGACCCGGCACGCCGTGCGACCACGATCATCCTCTCACTCTCCCCCCGGAACTCCTCCAGCTCATACGAGCCATATACAGCCTCCAGCGCGAAACCGCATCGCTCAAGGAGCAGCTCCATCTCGGGAAGGCCGGCGTAGCACAGCGGAAAGGAGGTGACCGTGCGGCGAACGACCCCTTCGCCATCCACCTCGTCGTAGACGAAGGTCACGTCCTGTATCTGGAGCCCGCTGTCTGACGCGATACTCACCATCTTCAGCACCGTGTTGCCCGTCGCCGGGTCCACACGCACCCAGTCCAGCACTACAACCTTGTCCTCCTGCGCCAGCCGCGCCGGGTCTGGGTTCTGCAGGTCCATCACCAGCAGACCGTCCCGCTCTAGGTGGGAGTGGACGGACTCCAGGCAGCGGATGCGGTCCTGGGTGGTCGCCAGGTGCATGAAGGTATTGACAGCGAAGAAGGCCAGGGCGAAACGCTCGTCAAGGTGGAAGTCGCGCATGTCCGCCTGCGCGAGGTGCAGCCGCATCCTCGGCTCCACCTTGCCTCCGGCGATGCCCAGCATGACCGGCGATGAGTCGATGCCGGTGACGGCGAAGCCGGCTTTCGCCAGGGCCACCGCCACGCGCCCTGTGCCGACGCCCAACTCCAGCACGGGCGAGCCCGTGCGCCCGGCGAGGTTCAGATAGAGGTCGAGGTCATCGGTGTAGTCACCGTAATCCAGGTCGTAGAAACGGGCGATGCGCTCCAGCTCCTGCATCCGCCTAGCCTTCGGCCTCGCCCCGCCTGAGGAACTCCTCCTTGGCCCGCGCCAGGTTCTCCGGAATGGCGAGGAGGTCGATGGCGGTCATGGCCAAGGCCTTGGCACCGATGGCCATGCCGCGATGCGCTTCCTCCGATGCCGCCGCCTTCTCGAACTCCGGCGAGTGGGCGGATACGCCCAGCGGCGCGATGGCCAGCGACGGATGGATCGCCGGCATGATGACGCTCACGTTTCCCATGTCGGTGCTGCCGAGGCCACGGTCGTTGCGCGGAGCGTATATCCTGCGACCCAGCGACTCCATGTTCGCGCCGTACAACCCGGCGATAGTCAGGTTGGTGCGCAGCGCCGCGTAGCGCCCTTCCGCCCATTTGTACTCGAGGCGCGCGCCCGTAGCGGTGGCGGCCCCGGTGAAGCAAGCCAACACGCGCTCCCGCAGCGTCTCCAGGTAGTCATCGTCCTCGGCACGGACGAGGAAGCTGCCCGCCGCGTGTGCCGGCACGATGTTGGCCGCTTCGCCGCCATCCGTGATGACGCCGTGGATGCGGGCGCGGTCCTTGATGTGCTGGCGCAACGAGTTGATGGCATTGAACGACATGATCAGGGCTTCGAGAGCGTTGATGCCGTCCTCGGGCCGCGCCGCTGCATGGGCGGCCCGTCCGAAGAACTCCACGTCGAGGCCCACCAGGGCGAGGGCGCTGGTTATGGCGGTGTCGCGGACGCCCGGGTGCACCATCAAGGCCGCATCTATGCCGGCGAAGCCTCCGCGCTTCACCATGAACGATTTGCCGCCGATGATCTCCTCGGCTGGCGTGCCCATGACCACGATCGTGCCGCCCGTCTTGCCCAGGACCGCCTTCATGGCGACCGCCGCGCCTAGAGCAGCCGTGGCGATGATGTTGTGGCCACAGGCGTGGCCCAGCTTGGGCAGGGCGTCGTACTCAGCCATGAATGCTACGGTTGGCCCCTTGGTGCCGCAGGCGGCACGGAAGGCGGTGGGAAGCTGGCAGATGCCCCGCTCCAACTGGAAGCCGCGCTCCTCCAAATACTCCGTCAGCCACTGCGCTGCCTTGACCTCGTTGAGCCCCAACTCCGGATTATCATGGATGCGCAGGCTCAGCTCCGTGAGCTCCGCCCGTTGCGCGTCCACCTCGCCCTTAACCGTCTCTTTAAGCTCCTTAATATTCACGGTCCGATGCTCTCCTTCGTTCCTTTGCCCCGTGCGGCAATAGGAGTAGCTCGATCAGGCCCACGAGGGCCAGCATGATGAGCAGGGCCGCCCAGCTAAAGATGTGCATGCTCTGCAGCAGCGCCGCCGCCGTCACGGCCAATGCCGGGGGCGCCCCCTGCAAGATCGCCCGCCTCAGATCGCCCTGCCAGCGCCGCCAGGCGTAGGCGCTGTAGCCGAGGGCGTAGAAAAGCAGGACGCTCAGGCAGAACAGCGCCGCGAAAAGCAGGATGAAGAAGGCTGTCCGGTCGACGATGGCGTCAGGCGTACGCAGGACGACCATCGCTCCCAGCCCGACCCAGCTTGCGACCATACCCAGGAAAAGGAGGGCCAGCCAGACTTTCTTCATCCCAGGCGCTCCCCGCGAGTATAATCGATTATAACTTGGCGGCAGAGGCAATATCTATAGGCGATACTTGTCACACCGAACGAAGTCGAGGGGTCTCGCCCCTGTCACCACGAACGCTCGTGTAGAGGGAAGCCGGATTCTTCACTTCGTTCAGAATCGTCCATGTCCCCTTGCAGGGACACCACGATGAAAACAGCCATTAACTGTCACCCCGAGCGAAGTCGAGGGGTCTTGCCCCTCTTACCACAAGCGTCCTACAAATACAGGCCAGATTCCTCGCCTGCGGCTCGGAATGACATTCTTGTGATGGCTATTTTTATGGCAATGACACGGCCGGCTCCGAATTACAGATTGATGTCAAGGAGGCCGCCATAGCCCGCATATCCGTGCACGTGCAGCCCAATGCCAAGCGCAGCGAGGTCGTCGGCATGGCCGAGGGCATCTTCCGCGTGCGTATCGCGGCGCCGCCCAGCGAGGGCCGCGCCAACGAGGCGCTCCTCGCCTTCCTGGCCGATGCCCTGGGCGTTAAGCGAAGGGATGTCTCGCTGGTAAGGGGAGCGTCGTCGCGGGAGAAGGTCGTCGAGGTGGCGGGACTGGACGCGGAGACGATACGGGAGCGTCTGCTGCAAGGCCGACCCTAGCTAGGACATCCTGCCTACGACGTTCCCCACTATCTGCAACACAATGATGGCCACCATGGGCGTGATGTCGATCATGCCGATGCGCGGCACGATGCGACGCATCGGCGCCAGCACCGGCTCCGTGACCTGGAAGAGGATGTTGGCCAGCGGGTTGTTCGTGTCAATCGGGAACCATGACAGAATTGCCCTGATGAATATGGCGAATGTCAACACCTGCGTCAACAGATAGATGATCCCGTAGAGACTTGTCATTGGCTTTGTTAGCCTCCTAGCGACTTAGCTTTCTGATAGGCCGCGATGACGGCTTCGATGATATGGCTGCGCACGGCGCCCGCCTCCAGGGCCCGC
>JACQUE010000053.1 GCA_016210425.1 Chloroflexota bacterium
GCGTAGACCGCATCATCTATGGAGTGATAAGCCATCTCAACAAGACCTGGAGGGAGATGCCCTTGCCTGAATTTACACACAATGCTTGACGCTACCGTTGTTCAACACCCTCACCCACCTCGCTTTCCTATACAGTACATCATTTGCTATACTTCAACGAAAAGTGGGTGGAGAGCCGCAATGCGAAGCCTTCGCCTTGCCATGGCCCAGATCAACACGACCGTCGGCGACCTGACCGACAACGCCGACAAGATCCTGCGCTATATAGACGAAGCCCGCAGCCTGGACGCGGACCTGGTCACCTTCCCTGAGATGGCCATCACCGGCTACCCGCCGGAGGACCTACTCCTGAAACCTCAGTTCATCCAGGACAACCGGAAGGCTCTGCAGCGCGTCGTGGAGGGCTGTAGCGGCATCACGGCGGTGGTCGGCTTCATCGACTCGGGGCAGGACATCTACAACGCGGCCGCCATCATCCATGACGGCGAGGTCGCCGGGGTGCACCACAAGAACTACCTGCCCAACTACGGCGTTTTTGACGAGAACCGCTACTTTCAAGCCGGCACGGATGCCCCCATCTTTACTATCAACGGTATCGGCGTCGGCGTGAACATCTGCGAGGACATCTGGTACGCCACCGGCCCCATCATCTCCCAGGCCTACGGAGACGCCGAGGTCATCATCAACATCAACGCCTCGCCGTATCACACCGGCAAGGGCAAGTTCCGCGAGAGGATGCTGGCAACCCGCGCCTCCGACAACGCCGTCATCGTCTCCTATACGAACCTGGTCGGCGGGCAGGATGAGCTAGTCTTCGACGGCCAGAGCATGATCGTAGACGAGCGCGGCGAAGTTGTGGCCCGGGGCAAGCAGTTCCAGGAGGACCTTATCGTGGCGGACCTTGATGTGGAGGCCGTCTTCCGCACGCGCCTTCATGACCCCAGACGCCGCAAAGAGAAGCTGGCCTTCCAGCAAGCGCAGGGAGCACCGAAGAGGATATTCGTGTCGCCTTGGGTGGAGAGACGGCGCAAGCCGCTGCCACCCAGATGCGTGGAGCCCTTGCCGCCCGACGCCGAGGTCTACGAGGCCCTGGTGCTGGGCACGCACGACTACGTGCGCAAGACAGGCTTCCAGAAGGTGGTGCTGGGCCTCTCCGGAGGCATCGACTCGAGCCTGACGGCCGTCATCGCCGTGGATGCCCTTGGCCCGGAGAACGTCCTCTGCGTGACGATGCCCTCAAAGTTCTCCTCTCGGGGGAGCATCGAGGACTCAGAAGCCCTCGCCAAGAACGTCGGCGTGAAGCTGCTCAACATCCCCATTCGGGATACCTACGACGCCTATCTCGTCGCGCTGGCGGAGCCCTTCCGTGGGACTGAGTTCGGCATCGCCGAGGAGAACCTGCAGGCCCGCATACGCGGCAACCTGCTGATGGGCCTCTCCAACAAGTTTGGCTGGCTCGTCCTCACAACGGGCAACAAGAGCGAGACGGCCACCGGGTACAGCACCCTCTACGGAGACATGGCCGGAGGCTTCGCCGTCATCAAGGACGTCCCCAAAACCCTAATCTACGAGCTGGCCCGCTATCGCAACCGGAAGGCCGAATGGGACATCATCCCGCAGAGCGTCATCGAGAAGGAGCCCAGCGCGGAGCTCAAGCCCGACCAACGAGACATCGACACGCTGCCGCCCTACGAGAAGCTAGACCCGGTCATCCACGCATACGTGGTCGAGGACCGGAGCTTCGAGGAGATGGTGGCAATGGGCTTCGATGAGGCCATCGTGAAGAAGGTGATAACGATGGTGGACCGGAACGAGTACAAGCGTCGCCAGGCGCCGCCCGGCATCAAGATAACGCCGCGCGCTTTCGGCCGGGACCGCCGGCTGCCCATCGTGAACCACTACAAGAGCTTCTAGCCACGTCTTATGTCTAGCAGACATAAAGCGAGCCCCACCTGCGCCTCCGCGCAAGGGGGCAATAACGCTCAGCTAACAAGCACCAGCCGGGCTGGGGCGTATGCGGCTACCTCACCTTTGGCGTATGCAGGGCCCCGCTTGTGATGGGTTCGTCTATGTAGACGTCACCGTTGCGGATCTTGATGTTGAATCCGCAGTCAGGCTTGGTGCAGACCCAGGCCTTGTAGTAGATGGCTGCACCTTGCCCGCCAAAGTCCGACAACGGCACGAGATCCCCCACCTTGCATCGCTGGCATTTTGGAAAGACGATGTTATCCACCGCTTAGTCCTCCTCCCACCTTGGTAACATTCTTGATTATAGCAGGGTTAAACAAAGTATCAACAAGTATACCCTATGCTTCACTGCGGTGACAACCCATTGCCAAAAGGAAAATCTGCAAGCCGTGTGTAGACTGCTCCGCGAGGAGTCAGTTGGCTTCGCATAAGGCTGAAGCCTTCCACCTGCCAGGCCGGCAGGTCGCCGGTTTCCATTGTCGCCACCGCCTGCCCCAACACCCGCCGCTCGGCGGCGATAACACCCTCGCGAAC
>JACQUE010000054.1 GCA_016210425.1 Chloroflexota bacterium
ATCAAGGACCGCATCGTCAAGTACATCGTCGAGGAGGCCGAGCGGAGCGGCAAGCTGCGCTCCGGCATGACCATCATGGAGGCGACGACCGGCAACACGGGCATCGCCCTGGCCATGCTTGGCCATCGCAAGGGCTACCGCGTCAGGCTCTTCGCCCCTGAGAATATCGCCCCCTCCATTCGCACCCTGTTCGATGTCTTCGGCGCCGAGGTCGTCTGGTGCGACCCCCGCGGCGGCGTCCGCGGCGCCATGCTGTCCGCCGAGGCAGCCGCCGCTAGCGATAGCTCCTGCTTCTTCGCCAACCAGTTCGCCAACCCGGCCAACGTCGCCGCCCACTACGAGACCACCGGCCCCGAGATCCTGGCCGACCTGCCCCAGGTCGATGTCCTGATCGCCGGTGTGGGGACCGGCGGCACGGTCACGGGCGTCGGCAAGCGGCTCAAGGAGGCAAACCCGTCGGTCAAGGTCATCGGCGTTGAGCCGTATCCCGGCCAGTTGGTCCAGGGGCTCACCAGCTTCCACGAGGGCTACGTGCCGCCTATCCTCGACCGCCGCATCCTCAGCGGCAAGATGGTGGTCCGCAGCGCCGACGCCTTCATCGCCTCGCGGGAGCTCCTGGCTAGGGAGGGCATCTTCTGCGGCATCTCCGCCGGCGCCGCCCTGCACGTCGCCCGGCGCTGGGCCAAGCGCATCCACAGCGGCAACATCGTCGTTATCATGGCGGACAGCGGTTGGAAGTACCTTGGGGTCGAGCACTGGGATATGGCGCTATCGGCGGCGGAGGAGCTGAGGGAGCGTATGGAGGACACCTTCTGGTGGTAGAGAAGCACAACAGGAGGCAATGAATGCGCGGCAGGCGTAGGACAGCTTAAGGGCGACACCGGTGTCGAAAGAAATAATCATCTGGGTCGCCTTTAACGTTTTCGTAGTTGCGATGCTGGGCCTGGACTTGGGCGTTTTCCACCGCAAGGCCCATGTTATCAAGATCAAGGAAGCGCTGGTCTGGAGCGGTATCTGGATTTGTCTGGCGCTCATCTTCAATCTGATAGTCTACTTCTGGCGCGGGCCGGAGACGGCCCTGCAATTCCTAACCGGCTATCTGATCGAGAAATCCCTGAGTGTCGACAACATCTTCGTTTTCCTGTTGGTCTTCTCTTTCTTCCGCGTACCGGCCGCTTACCAGCACAGGGTCCTCTTTTGGGGCATCCTCGGCGCTCTGGTCACGCGAGGCGTTTTCATCGCCGTAGGCGTAACGCTGATCGAGACGCTTCATTGGATCATCTATCTCTTTGGAGCATTCTTAATCGTAACCGGCATCAGAATGGCCTTGCAGAAAGAAAAGGATATCCACCCCGAAAGGAATCCCGTGCTCCGACTCTTGCGACGGGCCATGCCGGTTACAGATCAATATCAGGAGGACAAGTTCTTCGTAAGGAGGGCCGGACGAAAATCCGCCACACCCTTGTTCGTGGCCCTAGTGTTCATCGAGAGTACGGATATCATTTTTGCGGTCGACTCCATACCTGCTATTCTTGCCATCACAACAGACCCGTTCATTGTGTATACGTCCAACGTCTTTGCTATCCTCGGCTTAAGAGCCCTCTACTTTGCCTTGGCCGGACTCATGCGGGTATTCCATTACCTCAACTATGGGCTGGCTGCTATCCTCATCTTTGTTGGGGGCAAAATGCTGCTGGCCGACTTCTACAAGATCCCCGTCGCCGTTGCCCTAGGCGTGATAGCCTTCATCCTAGCCATATCGGTGATAGCCTCTGCCATTCGGCAACGCAAAGGAGAAGCGGAGGCTGTTGCCCAGCATCACCCAAACCCTCTCTAGGAGGACCAACGCGCAGACCCAATGTGCGCTTCCTTCTCCGGAAGCACCTTTGCTATACTGGCCTCTGGACAACTCGTCGAGGCAATAGTAGGCGGTACTCATGGCGAACGTGAAGCGAAGCATCGGGCTTGCAATAATGTTGGCGGCGATGGCGTTGCTATTCGGCTGCGGCAAAGAGCCGTCCTCCACGCCCGTTTCCTCAACCGCTGCGCCACCTGCCCCCACTGCCACCGCCACGGCAACCACGCCAGCTCCTACCGCGACGACAATTAAGCAGCCAACGCCGATGGCCACGCCTGAGCCGACACGCACCCCGACACCGACCGCCGATCAAGTTCTTACGGGCTTCAAGATGCCCATCCCAGGAGCCACCATCCCGGCCGATGACAACCTCCTGCCCGGCGCCGTACGCGCCTATCGCAACGGCACCCACGAGGGCATCGACTTCTACTACGGAGCGGGCGGTGCCGTTCTGCACAAGGGCAAATCGGAGGCCGTAGCCGCCAAAGCCGGGACAATCGTCCGCGCCGACTGGGACTACAAGGAGATATCGGCGGCTGAAATGAAGGACCTGCTGGACAGGTCGGCCGCGGCCCCAACCACTCCCCAGGACATCCTGGACCGCCTGCGCGGCCGCCAGGTCTGGATCGACCACGGCGCAGGCGTTGTAACCCGCTACGCCCACCTCGACGCCATCGCGCCGGGGCTCAAGGTAGGGCAGCACGTCGAGCGGGGAGCGCTCGTGGGCTTCGTCGGCAACTCCGGCACGCCCGAGGCCGCCGACGGTACCGACGAAGGGCCCCACCTGCACTTCGAGATCTGGGTCGGCGACAAGCACATCGGCCAGGGACTGCCTGCCACCCAGACC
>JACQUE010000040.1 GCA_016210425.1 Chloroflexota bacterium
AGCCGCTGGTCCGGCTGGATGAAGGTGCGCCCTACGTAGCGGTTCTTCACCAGGCCGTCGCTGAACTGGATGCCCGACTCCTGGGCGTAGCCGATGGCTGCCGCCGTCGCCGAGTCGGGTACACCGATGACAAGGTCCGCCTCAACGTTATGCTCTCGGGCCAGCATAGCACCCATAGCCAGGCGCGCCGGATAGAGGAGGCGCCCGTTGATGACGCTGTCGGGGCGGGCCAGGTAGATGTACTCGAACATGCAGATGGCGCGTCGGCCCTGCTCCTCGCGCGGGAAGGAGCGCATCCCAGTAGCATCGACGCTTACGATCTCGCCGGGCTCGATCTCCCGGCAGAGGGTGGCGCCGATATGAGCCAGGGCGCAACTCTCGGAGGCGATGACCCAGTCACCGTTGATGCGGCCAAGGCAAAGGGGGCGGACCCCCAGCGGATCGCGGACAGCGAATAGACTGTCCCTGGTGAGGATGACAAGACAGTAGGCGCCCTGAAACCGTCTCATTGCCGCCCGTATCCTCTCCGGCCAGTCACGGCCGGGAGACGTCGCGATGAGATAGCCTACAACCTCGGAATCGGTGGATGTGGTGAACTGAATCCCCTGCTCCAAGAGCTCCTGCCGCAGCTCCCCCGCGTTTATGACGTTGCCATTGTGGGCGATGGCCATCTGCTCGTGCGGGCCATCGATCATAATGGGCTGGGAGTTGCGTTGGCGGCTGGAGCCGGTCGTGGAGTAGCGAGTGTGGCCTATAGAAATATGGCCTGGTAGACTGCTCAGGATCCTCTCGTTGAACACCTGAGCTACCAGGCCCATCTCGGTATATATGTGGAGGCGCTCCCCGTCGGCTGTAGCGATCCCCGCGCTCTCCTGCCCCCTATGCTGCAATGCGTACAGCCCGAAGTAGGCGAGGCGGGCTACATCATCTCCCGGGGCGTAGATGCCGCAGATGCCGCAGGCTTCGTGTATGCTATCCAGCCTTCACCTCCCGCAGCGCTTTCGCCGGCTGTCCCCTGCTGTCTGCCGCGTTTGGCCGCCTTGACAGCCTCAGCCCCAACCACACGAAGATTATAGCGCTGGGTAGATGATTGGGTCAATCGATTGCCGGGAACCATTCGGGGGCAGCAGCGTTGACACTGATGATGACATAACCCTAGAATGAGGACGCAATTCGGTTGAAACCGGGAAAGGCGCTCATGCACCAGAAGACCACCCTACCTAACGGCCTGCGGATCCTTACTGAATCTATGCCGCACACGCGCTCCGTGAGCGTCAGCTTCTTCATCGGGGCGGGCTCTCGTTATGAGCCACCGGAGCGGGCGGGGGTCTCCCATTTCGTTGAGCACCTCTGCTTTAAGGGCACTGAGAGGAGGGGCTCGGCTCGTGAGGTATCGGAGGCTATCGAGGGCGTAGGCGGGCTGCTGAATGGTGGGACCGATCGGGAGATGACCATCTACTGGTCGAAGATAGCCCGCCCCCACTTCGCCGCGGCCCTGGACGTCCTGGTTGACATGCTGCGCCACTCGAAATTCGAGAACGGAGAGGTGGAGAAGGAGCGCAAGGTCATCATCGAGGAGCTGAACGCCTCCTACGATTCCCCTTACCAACGTGCCAACATGCTCATCGATGAGGTCATCTGGCCCGGCCAGCCGCTCGGGCGGGATGTGGCCGGCTCTAAGGAGACCGTCACAGGCCTTAGCCGGCAGATGGTGCTGGACTACTGCAAGCAGCAGTATAGCCCGACAAACACCGTCGTCAGCGTGGCTGGTGAGGTCATCCATGAGGAGGTGGCATCCGCTCTGGGAGAGGCCATGGGGGACTGGCCCGCCGCTGGTCCTGCCCCCCTTTTCCCGGCTCAGGATGGCCAGAGCGCGCCCCAGTTGCGGGTTGAGTACCGCAAGTCCGAGCAAGCGCACCTCTGCCTGGCCGTGCGGGGCCTGCCAAGCCTTCATCCGGACCGCTTCACCCTGGACCTCCTCAACGTCATCCTGGGCGAGGGCATGAGCAGCCGCCTCTTCCTGGCCGTAAGGGAGGAGCAAGGTCTCGCCTACGACGTCCATAGCTACGTCAGCCATCTGCTGGACTCCGGGTCGGTCGTGCTCTATGCGGGGGTCGATCCGAAAGTAGTGGAGCGCGCTATCGCCGCCCTGCTAGGCGAGATGCGGCGGCTGCGCGAGGAGCCGGTGCCTCCGGAGGAGCTGACCAAGTCGAAGGAGCTCAGCAAGGGGCGTCTCCTGCTGCGTATGGAGGATACGCGCAGCGTCTCGGGCTGGATGGGCGCCCAGGAGCTGTTGACCGATCATGTCCTCACCGTCGATGATGTGGTGCGCAGCATAGACTCCGTGACTCCCCAGGACATCCAGCGGGTGGCGCGGGAGCTCTTCGTCAGCGAGAAGCTGAACCTGGCCATCGTCGGCCCCTTCCGGAGCGAGCGCCGCTTCCAAAGCCTTCTCGGCATCTAGCACCCTCGGTCATCTGCTCCTCGCTCTCTCTACCAGGCTGCTCAGTGTTGACA
>JACQUE010000004.1 GCA_016210425.1 Chloroflexota bacterium
TACTCACGCTAAGCTAGCGCCAGCCCAAGCAGGAATTGCTTGGTGCAAGCTCCCTTTGCAAGGAGGCACCTTTTGGTGGAGTTGGTAAGCCCGAAAATTGAAGTGAGAACGCAAGGGGATCACGGGCGTTTCATCGTGGAACCCCTGGAGAGCGGATTCGGTATAACCCTGGGGAATGCTATTCGCCGGGTGTTGCTGGGCTCTCTCACCGGCGCCGCGATAACCTGGGTTAAGATCGAAGAGGTCCAGCACGAGTTCTCGACCATCACCCACGTTAAAGAGAATACGACCGACCTCCTCTTGAACGTTAAGCAGATTCGGCTGCGGGCGCTGTCGGACAGGCCGGGCAAACTGGTGCTCGGTGTGGCCGGCGAAGGCAAGGTGACGGCTGGAGACATCCAGCCCTCCGCTGACTACGAGATCGCCAATCCCGAGCTTCACCTTGCTACCCTGGACTCGCCGGATGCCAAGCTGAACATCCTGTTCAACGTTGAGCAGGGCCGAGGCTACGTGCCCGCCAGCCAGCAGGATGGGCTGCCCATCGGCATTATACCGGTGGACGCCATATTCACCCCCATCCGGCGGGTGAACTACACCGTTGAACACACGCGGGTCGGCCAGATGACCAACTACGATCGCTTGATCCTGGATGTCTGGACGGACAGCACTATGACCCCTGTCCAGGCCGTCAACCAGGCAGCGCTGATCCTGATGAGGCAGTTGCACATCTTCGGCGACCTGGTGAAGACGCCGTCGTTCTTGAGTGAGGGTCAGTCGGTCGGGAGCGACGGGCCATCACCGGACAAGTACGATATACCTATCGAGGAACTGGGCCTTTCGGTCCGCGCCCACAACTGCCTGAAGCGCAGCAACATCACGAAGGTCGGCCAGATCCTCCAGATGAGTCAGGATGAGCTTCTGGGGATTAAGAACTTCGGCTACAAGTCCTTCGTGGAGCTCCAGGAGAAGCTGGCGGCGCTAGGCTTCACCAGGCCGTCGGCGGCGGAAGAGCCGGACCGTGAGAGGCAGGAGCAGGGTGTGGCGGTGGGGGCCGACGAAGGCAACGTTGAAGGGGATTCTTCTGAGGATTAGGAGGGTGCCTCCTGATGTCAAGATGTCAGGGCGCGTTTCCTGGTCCTCTTAGGCAAGGAGTTAAGGATGAGGCACCGCGTAGCCGGTCGGAAACTGGACAGGTCGTCGGACCACCGGCGGGCGCTCTACCGGAACCTGGTGACGGACGCACTGCGTTACGAGAAGATCCGCACCACTGAGGCTAAGGCTAAGGAGGTGCGGCCCCTGGTGGAGAAGATCATCACCCTGGGCAAGGACGGCACCCTTCATGCCCGCCGCCAGGCGTTGGCCTACGTGTTTGACACGAAGGTCGTGGAGAAGGTCTTCGGAGAGCTATCCGAGCGCTATGCCACTCGCAAGGGAGGCTATACGGCCCTCTATCACCTTGGTCCGCGCGTAGGCGACGGCGCGCCGATGGCGGTGTTGGAGCTCGTCCGTTAGCCGAAAGCCCGATGCGGAAGATAGCTCTCCTCATCGAGTACGATGGCACGGACTTCCTGGGTTTTCAACTGCAGGGGCAGGGCCGGACCGTCCAGGGAGAGTTGGAGCGGGCGATAGAGGAGGTGACCGGCACTCGCTCCCGAGTCGCGGGGGCCAGCCGGACCGACTCCGGGGTGCATGCCGAGGGGCAGGTGGTGAGCTTTAGGACGGAGTCCCGCCTGCCGCCGGAGACGCTCCTCAGAGCGCTGAACTTCTACCTGGCCGAGGATGTGGCCGTTAAAGCGGCCCGGGAGATAGACGAGGACTTCGACGTAAGAAGGCGGGCGGTCAGCAGGGAGTACGCTTACACGCTGGCCGTTGGCCCTGGGCGAACTGCGCTGCACCGGCGCGATGCTTATTGGGTGGCCCAGTCGCTAGACCTGAAGGCGATGAACGGGGCAGCGGCCGAGCTAATAGGGGGAAAGGATATATCCTCGTTTACTCTGGCCGGCGAGAGCGGCCGCAGCGGCCGACGAAGGGTCTACAGGGCGGAACTGGAGCGAAGGCATGGCGATCTGATTGATTTTGTTATCGAAGCCAGCTCCTTCCGCAAGCAGCAGATACGGCTAATGGTCGGGACGCTGCTGGAGGTCGGCAGAGGCAAGCGCAGCGTGGAGGACTTCGCCGCTATAGTGGCGGCGGCAGAGCCGGGCCTCGCCGGGCCGGCTGCTCCAGCCCGAGGGCTCTGCCTCAGGCGCGTGAACTACCGCGAACCGCTGTTCGCTACTGGAGACTGAATAGATGGGAACCTACAGTGTAAAGGCCAAGGACCTACAGCACTCCTGGCATGTTATCGATGCCGAGGGCATGGTCTTGGGGCGGTTGGCGACGCAGGTGGCGTCGCTGCTATTGGGCAAGCACAAGCCGATGTATGCCCCGCATCTCGACAACGGCGACCACGTCATCGTTGTTAATGCCGCTAAGGTGCGATTGACGGGCAAGAAGGCGGAGCAGAAGTCCTACATCAGGCACTCCGGCTATCCTGGCGGATTGAAGGTGGTCAGTTTCACCGAAATGATGCAGCGCCATCCGACCCGGGTGGTAGAAAAGGCGGTGCGGGGCATGTTGCCGCATAATGCCCTTGGGGAAGCGAGGTTCCGCAAGCTAAAGGTCTATGCTGGGCCGACCCACCCTCATGCTGCGCAGTTGGCGGAATCGGTTAAGAAAGAGGGGGTTGCCGAGGCCCAGGCGGAAGGCCAGGCATAACCGATAGGGAGTCGTGATTTGAGTGCTCAGAACTACGTAACTGCTGCGGGGCGCCGCAAGACGGCGGTGGCCAGGATCCGGCTATTGTCGGGCAACGGGACTGTAGTCGTCAACGGCAAGCCGATGGCCCAGTTCTTTGGCCGAGCCACCCTTCACAACGAGGTCCTACAGCCGTTGCGGGTGACCGGCACCGCCGACAAGTACAATGTGATGGTTCGTGTCGAAGGCGGCGGCACCTCGGGCCAGGCGGGAGCCATCAGGCATGGCATCGCGCGGGCCTTGGTGCGCATAGACGAGGAGTTCAAGAAGGTGCTGCGCCAGCACGGCCTGCTGACCCGCGACCCGCGCATGAAGGAGCGCAAGAAGTACGGCCTCAAGCGGGCCCGCAAAGCGCCTCAGTACACCAAGCGATAAGCGCTCGCGTACGTCTAAGAAGGCCCTCTCGTCAGAGAGGGCCTTCTTCCTAACTGAGACCTGTTGACATCCCGCCGCGAGCATCCTATTCTCATAGAGCAGTGGAGGTGGCGCTTGAAGGGCAATCAGCCGCCGGACGACGTAATCAAGGTCGAGGGCCTGGTAAAGCGGTTTGGGACGCTGGCGGCTGTCGACGGCATCTCCTTCAGCGTCCGCCGCGGCGAGGTCTTCGGCATACTGGGCCCCAACGGCGCCGGCAAGACGACAGCCCTAGAGTGCATAGAGGGGCTGCAGAAGCCGACGGCGGGGCAGATCCAGGTGCTGGGCATGGACCTCCAGCGGGACGCGGAGCAGGTTAAGGCCCGCATCGGCGTCCAGCTCCAGGCCTCCGCCTACTTCGAGTACCTCACCCTGCGCGAGATCCTCAGACTCTTCGGCCGTTTCTATCCCCATCATGTACCCCCCGATGAACTCCTGTCGAAAGTTAGCCTGTCCGAGAAGGCCAACACCACCGTGGGCAAGCTCTCCGGAGGCCAGAGGCAACGCTTCACCATCGCCGCTACACTGGTCAATGACCCCGACGTCGTTTTCCTGGACGAACCCACAACCGGCCTCGACCCACAGGCACGCCGCAGCCTCTGGGACTTCATCCAGGAGATCCACCGCGAGGGACGCACCGTCGTGCTCACGACCCACTATATGGAGGAGGCGGAGTTCCTTTGCCAGCGGGTGGCCATCATGGACCGGGGCAAAATCGTCGCCCTCGACACGCCCACCAACCTGGTCCGGGCGCTGCCCACACCCTATCAGGTTAAGGTGGTCGCCGGCGGCGACGCGTCGAAGGATGGGCTGGAGGCGTTGGACTGCGTTAAGGGAGTCGGCTTCGGCGAGGACGGCGCCTTCTACCTGCGCTCGGCCGATGCCGCGCGGACGCTTCCGGCGCTTTTGACTTGGGCCAATCAATCGCAGGTGCGACTGGAGCACCTGGAGGTGCAACCTGCCACGTTGGAGGATGTGTTCCTGGAGCTTACGGGACACGCGCTAAGGGAGTAGATGGGGGTGCGTTAAAGGATGCTGATTCCGCTGGTAGTCGCCAACCTGAAGATGACGATCCGCAATCGCCAGGCCCTCTTCTGGGCCCTGGCTTTTCCCCTCATCTTCGTGGCAATCTTTGGGCTATTCGATATGGACAAGCCACCCACTACCACCATTCATATCGTTGACTACGCTCAAGATGACCTCTCCCGCGGATTGGTGCAGAACCTGAGCCAGATTCAGACGTTCAAGGTGGCCGAGAAATGGGACGAGACGCAGGCCCGCAAGAAGCTTAAGAACGGGGACATACGCTACCTGCTCGTCATCCCAAAGGGGCTTGCCAATACCATGGCGGATGGGTCGCCCGCAGGCCTAAGCTTCGTCTTCGACGAGCGTAGCCCCACGGCTTCCACAGTCATCGGCATGATAGATCGCTTCCTGGGCCAGATGAACCTGGAGTTGGCCAAGGCGCCCACCCTTCTGGAGTTGCAGCCGCAGGGGATCCTCTCGCGCAAGATGGGCTACTTCGATTTTCTTCTGCCGGGTCTCGTTGGTATGGGGGTTATGACCTACTCCATCATCGGTCTGGCATCTGCGATTGCGCTCTACCGCGAGCAGAAGATACTGAAGCGCATCTTGGCCACACCCTTGCGCGTGCGCAACTTCTTTGCCGCCCAGATCCTTTCCTATCTGGTGATCTCTCTTGCCCAGGCGGCTATCATCATGGCGGCGGGTATGACTTTCTTTGGCGCTAAGGTCTACGGCAACTATCTGTATCTAGTCCTGTTGGTGCTGTTGGGCAACGTGATCTTCTTGAACCTTGGCTTCATCGTGGGGTCAATCGCCAAGAACGTCAACGCCGCTAACGGGCTGGGCAACGCCGTATCCATGCCCATGATGTTCCTCTCGGGGGTCTTCTTTCCCAAGGAGGGCCTGCCGCGCATTCTGGCTATCATCGTGCAGTACCTGCCCCTTTCCCCGATGCTGGATGCCATACGGGGCGTTGCCCTGGAGTCGAAGTCTCTTCTGGACTACCCAACGGAGCTGGGCATCCTGGCCGCCTGGATCGTGGTGACCTCTGTCATCGCGGTTCGCGTCTTCCGCTTCGGGTAAAGGGAGGCGACCTTTAGTGTTTATCAGCGGGTGATGCTTGTTCTCCGTCTTCTTCGAAATACGCGCTGCCGCATTGGCGGCAGTAGAGGGCTACCGATAGCTCTTCGTTGTCCTCAGGCAGCAAAGTCTCACACTTCGGGCAGGCCCAGACCATAGGGTTACCGCAGCGAGGGCAGAAAAGATAGGGCTCCTCTGGCCGGGTCGGGTAGCCATAGGAGCCAATGTGATTGTTCCGGCATTTGCCCAGCCCATGTGTCTCAGCCACGTTTCGCCTCCTTCGTGTCCGCCTCCGGCGCTAGCGGCTCGCTCGTGGGGAGAGGTAAGCCCAGGGAGCGTCGATGCTTCTCCAGCAGATACTCCATTCCCACACGCCCGGCTGCCACGGCAGGCAGGGCCAGCAGCACTCCCGGTATCCCGAAGAGCTCGCCCCCGGCCAGGACAGCCATAAAGACGATGAGTGGGGGCAGATTGAGGGTACTTCCATAGACCCGCGGCACCAGAAAACGGTCCTCGAACTGCTGATACAGGATGAGCAGGGCAAGGACTATCAGAGCCTGAGTGGGGGACTCTCTAAGGGAGGCAACGACGGGTGGTAGAATGGCGATGATTGCGCCAACCACGGGTATTATGTCGGCGAACCCAGCGAGTACAGCGAAGGCGATGGCGTTGGGCGCGCCCACAGCGAGCAGGATGACGAGTGTGTAGACCGCGATGGAGACTGAAGTTATGACCTGTCCCCGGATGTATCCTCCTACCACCCGGCTCAGCGACTGGAGCACTCCCACAACCTCCGGCTCTCGCCCGGATGGAACGAATTGGAATATGAAACGCGCCAGCCTTGGTTTGTCGATGAGCAGATAGGCGGTCACTACCACGGTCGTCAGCGCACCAAAAACAGCGAACAGCACCTGCTGCCCGTAGTTTATCGCCGCGCGTCCCGAGATCACCTTACCCCAGTCGATGTTCCTCGCTTTCTCCTCCAGGTTTAGGTTAGCGTCAAACTTAGCTAGGAAGTTGTCTAGCTGCCTAGCGTCGCTCGGAAGCTGCTCGCGGATGTTCCCGAACTCGCTAACCAGGGGTGGTATCATAAGCGTGCCGAGCCCACCTAAGATCGCAACGAAAGCCAGCAGGAGCAGCAGCACGCTCGCCGTGCGTCTGATTCCTCGTTTAACAAGCCACTCAACGTATGGAAGGAGAGCTGCAAAAAAGATGAGGGCCGTCAGGATTAGGATGAGGATCGGCCAGAGCCGTACGAGGCCCCAGAGCAAAACGGCAACTAACCCGATGAAGACGAGCCCTCTAAAGGAGATCTCTAGCTTGATCAATTGGCCTCCTGGAGGCGGAGGGTCCTTTTCATAGAGACTAAGCAAGGGCTGAGATTACTCGGATTATAGTGGAGGCCGTGCAGCGGTGCAAATGGGGCGGCAGCGAGGCAGTCAACGGCGCGCTACTGCCAGAAGCGAGAGCCCAACGGGGAAATCGACATGGGCGAGGAGCGGCGCCTCGAGGGCAAGCAGGCGCTTAAGGATGCTGTTCAGGAAGGCTCCTTCCTCGCGGAGATCATCCCTGCCGGGCGCGAACGGCAGAGCCCGCTGGGCAAGCCTGACGGCCGCCGTCACGGGGAACAACAACGTGTTGGCGAAGGTAAGCTTCAGGACGCGAAAGCCCGCGTCCGCCAGCTTCCGCCGGAGCTCGCGTTTCGTATAGCGGCGCCGGGTGTGAACGAGGGCGTCGTGGCGGGCCGTGAGCCAGGGCAACGCCGGCACCCGCAGGATGAGGTAGCCGCCGGGCAGCAGCACGCGGTGGAACTCGCGGAGAGCCGCTTCGTCATCCGGGACAGCCTGGTGGTAGATGACATCGAAAGAGGTCAGCAGATGGAAGCTGCTGTCGGGGAAGGGCAGGGCGCAGACTGTGCCGCGCACCAGGCGGCCCGGCCTTCGCATCTGCGCCCTCGACAGGGCCTCCGGCTCCATGTCCAGGCCGATGGCCTCTCCATAGCTGCTCAGAAGGGCCAGGTTGCCGCCGGTGCCGCAACCGGCGTCCAGCACGAGCAGAAGTGCTCCCGGCGGGATGTATCTTCGCAACTGCCGCTCTACGATGGCCCTCATGCCGAGGTACCACCAGTGGCGGTCCTCCAGCTCGTACAGGAGCTGATACTGCTCTTTCTCCATGCCCGGTCAGCTCCCAGCGAATTGTCTCACGAAGCGGGCCACGGTTTCCTGGGAAGACGGGGAAAGCCGTGGGTATAGAGGAAGCGAAAGTACCTCTCGCGCAGCCTGCTCTGCGGTCGGGAAGGACTCAGGGCGATGGCCAA
>JACQUE010000046.1 GCA_016210425.1 Chloroflexota bacterium
CACCTACTACATGCAGCTCATGTACGAGGCGGGGCTGAAGCAGTGGAGCGACGCCATCGGCGTCCACGTCAACATCACCAACAACCCGCCCGACGACTGGGTCGGCAAGTGCACCAAGAACTGCGACAAGGGCTTCAAGGACCACCCGTCCTTCTTCTTCAAGCGCTTCACCCAGATCCAGGAGAAGAAGGTGGCCGCCGACGACGCCGCCAAGCCTATCTGGCTAACCGAGTTCGGGTGGCCGTCAATAGAGAACGTGATGCCCGCGCCGGTGAAGGGCTGGGAGTACGCAGCCCACAACAGCGAGGCCGACCAGGCGACGTATCTGACGCGGGCCTTCGAGATGCTGAAGACGGACTATACCTACGTGAAGGGGGCCTTCGTCTGGAACCTGAACTACAACCTGGGCCCCGACCAGGAGGTGACGGCCTGGGCCATCGTGCGCCCGGACTGGACGCAGCGCCCGGCGTATAAGGCGCTGGCGGCGATGAAGAAGTAGGGATTCCCCAAGATCCGATCAGCAAGGCTGGTCGGCTGCCCCTTTACTCGGCGCAGTACCGGCACTCTTGAGGCGACGAGCCGAAGGGCGCAAGGGAGATGCCGTAGCCGGCTCGGTTCAGCAGTGACGCCGTGATGCAGAGCGGCAGTCCGACAACGTTCAGATAGCAGCCTTCTATCCGTGCCACAGGTCTGAAAGCCTCGCTTTGAATGGCATAGGCCCCGGCCTTGTCCAGCGGGTCCCCCGAAGCTATGTAGCGCTCCATCTCTTCGTCTGAGAAATCGCGCATCCATACTCGCGTCGAGACCATGTCCGCAACCAGGCTGGTTCCTGATGCCACGGCGACGCCTGTTATTACTCGATGCTCCTTCCCCCGTAGCCGCTGCAGCATCTGACGGGCCTCATTTGCATCCCTTGGCTTCCCAAGGGCCCTGTCTCCGAGGACAACTAAAGTATCCGCGCCAATAACCGCGGCGCCGGCTGTCGTCTTGGCCACCTCCAATGCCTTAGCAGCCGCCAGGCCGGTGGCCGCGTCATCCGGCGAAGGGAAAGCCGCCATTAGGGCTGTCTCGTCCAGCGCGGAAGGCAGCACACGGAAGGGGAGCCCCAGCAACGACAGGATCTCTCGTCGCCGACTAGACTCGGATGCCAGGACTAAGTCCCTGTAATTGTTCATGCGATTCGCCTTCGTATAAAGTCTTTGCGAGGGGTGCGGGCGAGAGATGGGGAGAAGGGCAGGGATAGGGTGATGTTAACGGAAGGCGAGGTTGAAGAGCTTGCTCAAGACGAAGGCGAGGACGCCGCAGATGGGGAATGTCAGGATCCAGGCGCTCACGATGTTGCCGGCGACGCCCCACCGCACCGCCGATAGCCGGCGCGAGGCGCCGACGCCCATGATGCTGGTGCCGATGACGTGCGTCGTGCTGAGGGGGATGCCGAAGTGCGACGCAGCCTGGATGACGATGCCTGCTCCCGTCTCGGCGGCGAAGCCATGCACCGGCTCCAGCTTCGTCAGCCTGATGCCCAGGGTCTTCACGACCCGCCAGGCGCCAAAGAAAGTGCCGAAGCCTATCACGCAGGCAGAAAGGAATATCACCCACAAGGGCACCTTGAAATCGGTCCATCCGTAGTGGACTGCAAGGGCAAGAGTGATGACGCCCATTGTCTTCTGGGCATCGTTTGTGCCGTGGCTAAAGGCCATGAAGGCCGCCGACAGGATCTGTAGCCTGCCGAAGACGTTCCTGACCAGTGCCGGACGCATGTTCCGGACGATCCAGTAGATCGCAACAATCAGGATCAGGCCGGTTCCAAAGCCCAGGAAGGTCGAGAAGCCAATGCCTTCGAAGACCTTCCGCCAGCCGGCCCAAAGGAGCACGCTAATGCCGCCGGCGGCCATGCCAGCCCCCGCCAGGGCGGCGATCAGCCCATGGCTCTTGCTGATGGGGAGGCCGAAGTACCAGGCTGCGCTGCCCCAGATTATGACGGCGGCCAGGGCCGCCATTATGGTGGGCAACGTTACCGCCGATTTGTCCAGGATGCCGGAGCCGATGGTTTTGGCCACCTTAGTGCTGACAAAGGCACCCAGGACATTCAAGGTCCCGGCCATCAGAACGGCCGCGGTGGGTGGCATAACTCTGGTTGAGACGACGGTGGCGATAGCATTAGGGGCATCCGTCCAACCGTTTACGAGATCGAAGCCGATGGCCAGGACAATGACCAACAGCAACATCGCGAAGGAGTTTTCAGACATTCTTGAGCACAACCCCCTCGATGACGTTAGCCACATCCTCGCAACGGTCAGTCGCTCCCTCCAGGTCGCCGTAGATCTCCCGCCACTTGATGACCTCGGCGATGGGCATGGTGTCGTCGAAGAGCTCTACTAACGCTGCATTCAGGGCATCATCAGCCTCGTTCTCTAGAGTGTTTATCTCCACAAGGTAGGGTATCGTGCTTTTCATCTGATCGCGCCGGCGGAGGCGCGGCATGAGCGTTTCGAGCTCCCTCGTCTGCGCCACGATCACTTGCACTAACTTTCGCGCCCATTCCGTCGGCTCCGCGACCTTGTAGAGGAGCATAGAGGTGGCGGCCTGGTCCATCAGGTCCATCACATCGTCCAGCCGGTACGCCAATGCCGAGATGTCCTCCCTGTCCATGGGAGTCACAAAGGTGCGATGGAGCTGCTCGATGATGTCGTGGGTGAGGGTGTCATTGTCGTGCTCCAAGTTACGAAGCTCCGCTACCTTCTGCTCCCTCTCATCCCAGTGCTCAAACAGCTCGGCCAGCATATTTGCGCCGGCAAACAGATTTGCAGCGCTCCTTTCAAAGAGGTCGAAGAATACGTAGTTACGTGGTAGAAACGAGAATCTCACAGGCAAGCCTCCTTAATTCCACTTCAGCCTTGCCATGTTGCAAGCTAAGGCCCCTATACGCCCCTGTCATCGGTTCGCTACTTATCAAGCCTTCCCTCTCATTTCAGGGGACAAGAAATGAAGAAGCCTCCTCAATGACTGGAGGAGGCCTTCCGTTGCTTCGTATATAGTACATACGCCGGGTGACGATCGCGCGGGACTTGGGCATAGCCCGCCCCGAACGCTACCACTAGGTCTCCCAGAGGCATCAAAGGATCGGTGACTCCTGCGGATCTTTCTGGGGAAGCCGGGCTCCGGATTGTGCGGAAAATCACCTGCATTATACTAGCCACCTGCAAAAGGGAGTGTCAATAGCCTGCGGCATCACTATGAGGGCGAGTGAGATAGTACCTTCTTCCTGTCCGTTAGTCCACTCTAGTTTCTGGACAGTAGCCGGGCCCGCCAATTGCGAGTGTAGCCCACGAGTGGGCACTCAATATAAGGTGTATAATTTATGTGGAAGGTTTATGTGGAAGGGTGGAGGTGATGATTGTTATGGTAGCACTGGCTTTGCAATATGCGGCTGCAGTATTGTCGGGCTTGGTGGCAGGAACACTGTTGACGTTAGGACCGCACATCGTAGTGAACTACTTTGGTGAGAGGAGCGACCTCCGGCGTATTGCCAGGGAGCGAAGTTTACGAGAAGCAATTGAATATGCAAAGGGAAAGCAGGAACACCGGTATTGGCTTGGAGAGAAGGTCTACCACTTAGGCGATGATTTTTGTCGCAGAAGGTTTGTGTCGGGGAAGATCCATGTCTAGAAC
>JACQUE010000055.1 GCA_016210425.1 Chloroflexota bacterium
CTGGAGAAGAGACCTTACGTTGGGGGAAGGGCGGTCTCTTTCCAGCTAAAGGATACAGGGCAACAGGTGGACAATGGGCAGCACGTCTTCATGGGGTGCTGCACTTATTATGTCGACTTTCTTCGCAAGCTGGGTGTCCACCACAAGGCACATATGCAGAAGCGGTTGAAGGTCCCGATTATCGACGTGAGAGGCCGGATGAGCGCCCTGGCGTCCTCTCCTCTGCCGGCCCCGTTCCATCTGTTGCCCTCCTTCCTTCGCTACCGCCACCTCTCCATCCGTGACCGTCTCATGGCACTCTATGCCGTTGCCTGCATCCTACTAACCAGCCCCAAGCGGCGCAGTGAGACGGACGGCCTATCCTTTGGGCAATGGCTGAGGTCGCATGGTCAGAGCAAGAAGGCCATCGCCCGCTTCTGGGACCTTCTGGTGCTTGCTACGCTAAACGGCGAATCGGAGGCAGTGAGCGCGTCGATGGCGCTCATGGTCTTCCAGGAAGGCTTCCTCAAGACGGCCCACGGCGCAGACATCGGCTATGCGACAGTGGGGCTGAGCGAGCTCTTATCACGCGAGGCAAAGGCCTACATTGAGGCCAGGGGCGGCCGGGTCTGCACGGGAACGCGGGCCGAGCGCCTTCTGGGCGAGGATTCGCATGTCGATGCCCTCCAGCTCGCCGACGGAACCACCATAAGCGCCCATTGCTACGTCTGCACCGTGCCCTACCACGAGCTACTCAAGCTGTTGCCGGACGGCTGGCGTCGGCAGCCGTTCTTCGCCAAAGCCGAAGGCCTCTCAGCATCACCTATAGTAAATGCACACGTATGGTATGATAGGCCCGTGACCGACCTGGACTTCGCGGCCTTCCTGGACAGCGATGTCCAGTGGCTCTTCAATAAAAGCAAGATGCTTAGGCAAGCAGAGCACGGACCGCAATATATTTGCGTCTCGCTGAGCGGCGCTGAGAAGTACGTAGGGATGTCTAAACAGGGGCTTCGCGACTTGCTCATCCCCCAGCTTGCGTCGCTGCTCCCTGCTGCCGGAGACGCTCTTGTCGTCGATTTCACCGTCACCCGCGAGTGGCAGGCCACATTCGCTGTGGCCCCTGGCTCAGCGCAGCATCGGCTACCGGTTCGCACCCCTATCGAGAACCTATTCCTGGCAGGTGACTGGACCGATACCGGCTGGCCTCCCACCATGGAAAGCGCAGTCCGCAGCGGCGTCGCCTGCGCGCGGGAGATAGCGAGGGTGTCGGCATGAAGGCTCTCATCCTGGCCCCGTTCTCCAGCGAGGGGCTGGCGCGCCTGCGCGGGCGCATGGAAGTCGTCCACGAGAGCTGGATGGAGACGCAGCGCCTCTACGATCCCGAGGAGCTGGGCCAGCGGCTTGGTGCTGAAGGCATCGACTTCCTTGTCGTCGAGGCTGATTTCATCTTCCCCGAGCTTCTGGAACAGGCCCCGAATCTGAAACTCGTCGGCATCTGCCGCCAGGCCCTCAACCACGTCGACATAGACTCGGCCACCGAGCGTGGCGTGGTCATAGTGAATACCCCGGCAAGGAACGCGACGGCCGTGGCCGAGCTGACCATCGGCCTCATGCTTTCGCTGGCGCGGCAGATCCCATCCGCCTCGATCCTCGTTGCTAATGGGGGCTGGAACGATCCCGTTCTGCCGTACCTGACCCTGCGGGGCGTGGAGTTAGCAGGCAAGACTGCGGGTATCGTCGGCCTGGGCGCTATTGGTTCGCGGGTCGCGCGACGCCTCTGCGCTATGGAGATGCAAGTCCTCGGCTACGATCCCTATGTCGACGAAGCCTCAGCCACGCAGATGGGTGTGACGCTGGCGCCGCTAGAGGAGATGATACGGCAGGCCGACTTCCTATCGCTGCACCTGCCTTCGAGCAGTCGTACGGCGGGCATCATCTCCAGCTCTCGCATAGATTCGATGAAGCCCACGGCCTTTCTCGTTAACACCGCGAGCTACGCGGCCGTCGACGAAAACGCCCTTGTTGCCGCCCTGCGCGAAAGCCGCCTGGCCGGCGCCGCCTTCGACGTCTTCGAGACTCACCCCATCGCAGAAAGCAGCCCGTTGCTCAAGCTGCCCAATGTTATCCTGACGCCTCACATCGGCGGCGCCACCGATGAAACCGTGGCCCGGCACTCGCGCATGATAGTGCGGGACATCGAGCGCTTTCTCGATGGCCAGCCGCCCCTCAACATGGTAAACGCGGAGGTCTGGACAGCACGTGTTCGCTAGATATCTGCTTGTCATCGACCTCGGCACCAGCAAGGTCCGCTGCGCCCTTGTCGATGCACGCGGTCGCATCGTCTCGATGGCTGCCCGTGCCCTCACCTATCAGACGCCACAGGAAGTCGCGCCCCTCGGACGGGAATTCTCGGCCCAGGCTGTGTGGGCCCTCGTCAGAGATGTGGCGAAGGAAGCGATGGCCAAAGGCGGAGCCGGCAGAGCGGATGTCATCGGGGTGAGCGCAACCAGCCAGCGGCTGGGCGTCGTCTTCCTGGACGAGGCGGGCGAGGAGCTGTACGCCGGGCCAAATCTGGACCTGCGGGCTCTGATGGAAGGGTTGGCCATCGACGAGGCCCACAACAAGGCCATATTCACCGTTACGGGCCACCTGCCATCTTTCCTTTTCGCGCCCGCCAAACTAAAATGGTTCCTGGTCAACCGTCCCGACATCTTCAATCGCATCAGGACTGCTCTGCCAATCGCCGACTGGCTTATTTACAAGCTGACCGGTGAGCGGGCGGGCGAAGCTTCGCTGGCGGTAGAGACCGGCCTGGCGGATGCCCGAACAGGCGACTGGGCCGAAGCTGTTTTTGAGCTCCTTAGCCTGCCATGCCACCTTGGGATGCCCTTGCTACAGGCCGGTACGCGCATCGGCGGCTTGAAACCAGGCCCTGCCGGCGAGCTGGGGCTGTCGGCTGGAACCCCCGTGGCAGCAGGAGGGCCGGACACGCAATGCGGGCTCCTGGGCATGGGGGTTGCTGAGCCGGGGCAGGCCGGCGTCGTTGTGGGCTGGAGCGCCCCCGTACAGCTATGCACAGCGGCCCCCGTTTTCGATGTTGGGGCTCGGATCTGGACCGGGCTACACATGCTCCCCGAACGCTGGATCCTGGAGAGCAGCGCCACCGAGGCCGGCAATGCCTATCGCTGGTTGGTCTCGCTTCTTTTCAGCGGAGATGACCCCCAGCGCTATGCTGCCGCGGAGGCCCTTGCCGGCAAGACAGCCGAGGCAGCAGATGGCAGTATGGATGCTCTCGCGCTCTTGGGTCCCTCGACGATGAACATGGGCGACCTGCGGCTACGCTTCGGCGGCATGTTGTTCCCTCTGCCGCTCAGCGTTATGTCAACGGATAAAGGGCACCTGCTGCTGGCAACGCTGGAGAACGTTGCTTTCGCTATAAAGGCTAACCTCGACCAGGTAGAGGAGATATCGGGCGCGAGAGCGAGCAGGCTAGCCCTTGGCGGCGGCCTGGCCCAGAGCGCCATCTTCGGCCGCCTACTAGCCGATGCCCTGGGACGCCCGATTGAAGTGGCCTCGACACCGGAGGTATCGACTATTGGAGCCGCGATGTGCGCTGCGGTCGGAGCTGGAGCCTATCCCACCCTTCGGGATGCTTGCGCCGCTATGGCTTGCGATAGCAGCATCGTTGAACCGGGGACCTCTGCGCACGATGAGGCACTGGAGCGCTACGAACGCTGGCTCGTTGCCGGGAGGCACCTGGACCAGCTAAGCGTCGCCCTGGGCTAAGCTACCAAGACGAGAGGTGTATTAGGCAGTGAGCATATGGGACGCGGAGAGAAGGTCTGTCCTTCAGACAGCGCAGCAGCTTCTGCGTAAAGGGCTGGTCAGCGGCAGCAGCGGCAACGTCAGCATGCGCCTCCGCCCGCCTGATGGCGCCGACCTGCTTGCGGTTACTCCCAGCCGCAGGCGCTACGAGGAGCTGCAGCCGCAGGATATAGCGGTCATCGACTTTGAGGGCGAGCCCGTTGAAGGCGAGTTGATACCGTCCATTGAGAGCATGATGCATGTGGCCATATACCGGGTGCGGCCGGATGTCGGAGCTGTCATCCATAACCACTCGGTCTACGCCTCGGTCCTCGCGGTCGCCAGGCTAGACCTGCCGCCAATTATCGACGAGCTTGTGACTTACGTCGGCGGAGAGGTCAAGGTGGCCGACTATGGCTTCCCCGGCAGCGAAGAGCTGGCGGAGAACGCTTGTGCAGGCCTTGGTGAGCGAAATGCGGTCCTACTGGCGAACCACGGCGTCATCGCTGTAGGAGCCGATCTGGCCGAGGCCCTTAGCGTAAGCGAGCTGGTGGAGCGGGCGGCCATGATCTACGTCTATGCGTCGCTTCTCGGCAAGGTCAGTCTGTTGCCCTCAGATGTTGTTGAGGCCGAGAAGGGCTTCTTCCGTATGTTGCACGGAGCAAAATAGAACCGCCGAGGCCCTGATGGGGGCCAAGGGAGGATGAGAAGGAGGACCCATTGATCTCTGTACCGGCTTTTCTGCTGCGCAGGCTCTATGTGAAAGGGAGCCTGAAGAACACCGCGAATGGCTTCGCGTTTCAACTGCAGAATTCGCTCGGCTCAGGCTACGCCAAGGAGATGCTCCCTCTGACCCTGAACGGCCAGGAAATCCCTCTCGAGACCGCGTCTTTTTCCCTGGACGGGCAAGTGACCCCATTCTCAGAGGTCAATGAGGAGAAGCCATTCACCCTCCCCATGAATAAATCGATCCTCATCGAGGTGAAGGGGAAGACGCTGGAGCCTAAACCCCACAAGGTGGGCATGGCCTTCGTGGTATCGGGGCTTGGCAAGCTGAGCTTCGACGTAACCGACACGCCCGCCTAGCGGGTAGCAACATACACGATGACGATGGCCACGGCGAGAGCGATCCGGTAGTAGGCGAAGACGTTGAGCCTGTGGTTGGCGAGGAAGCGCAGGAGATACCTGATAGCCAGGTAGCCGAAGAACGCCGCCGCCAGGAACCCCACAGCCAGCACCTTCATCTCTGAGCCAGCTTCGGTCCCTGTGAGCACGTCCAGCGCCTTCTTACCCCCAGCCCCAGCCACAATCGGTATCGATAGCAGGAATGTGAAGCGGGCCGCCCCCTCCCGCGTAATGCCCCTGAACATCCCCGTGCTGATCGTGATCCCGGAGCGCGAGACGCCGGGCACAAGGGCGAGAGCCTGGGCCGCGCCCATCGCAATGGCATCCCAAAGCCGCGTGCGCGTCAGTCCCCGTTCCTGGCTGCCCCAGCGCTCGGCTGCCAGGAGCACCGGCGCGAAGCCGGCCAGCATGCCGGCTACCACCAGCGGCGACCGCAGCGAGTCCTCGATAGGCTTCTCGAAAAGAATACCCATCAGCACGGCCGGCACGGTTGCCAAAAGGAGCAGCCAGGCCAGTTGCGCCTGCGGCGAGTAAACGGGATTGCGGCGAGCGATGCTGCCGACCAGGGCCGCCAGCAGGGATAGGATGTCCCGCCAGAAGAAAGCCAAGATCGCCAGCAAAGTCCCCAGGTGGATGACGGCATCGAAGGCCAGCCCGAACTGCGCCTCGTTGGCGCCCAGGCCCTTCTCAACAAGAATCAAGTGACCGGTACTGCTGATAGGCCAGAACTCCGTCACCCCCTGGATGAAGCCCATCAGCAAGGCCCGCAGGACATCTAGCAACCCTGGTTACCTCTCTCCAAGCAGCGTCTCCTTACTATCCCTTGGCGGTACCTGGCTTAGGTGGTACAATACCCCAGCATCTAAAGAGGGCAAGTAGCCATCAGGAGGCGGTCTACGCTACTCTCCCTTCCAGTTGGGCTTTCTCTTCTCGGCGAAGGCGCGGGCGCCCTCAATGCGGTCCTGAGACGTATTCATGACCTGCGCCCAGTAGTAGTTGCGGGCCATGGCATCGGGCAGCGGCAGCCCAAGGCCGATCATGGCGGTCTGCTTGCTGGCCAGCAGGGAGAGAGGGGCGTTCTCCATTATCTCGAGAGCCCACTTCTCGGCTGTGGCCATGAGCTGGTCCGGAGGCACCACCTCGTTGACGAGGCCCCAGCGCTGGGCCTCTTGGGCGCTGATGAAGCGGCCGGTCAAGATATAGCCCATAGCTATCTTAAAGGGGATCTGGCGCGGCAGCCGATGGAGACCGCCGGCACCGGCGTGCAAGCCCCGCTTCACCTCGGGGAGCCCAAACTGGACCCTCTCGGAGGCGATGATGATGTCGCAGGCGAGGGCGATCTCGAACCCGCCGCCGAGAGCGTAGCCGTTGACCGCCGCGATCATGGGCTTCCAGCAGTCGAAGAAGCTGGTGTTGCCGCCGAAGCCACCCGCCAGAGGGCGCATGGAGGGAGCCTGCCCCTGGCTGGCCATCTCTGCGGCATACTTCAGGTCATTACCGGCTGAGAAGGCCCGATCGCCGGCGCCGGTCAGGATCGCGACGCGGGCTTGAGGGTCATCCCTAAAGTCGCACCAGACGTTGTAGAGTTCCTCTGAGGTAGGAGGATGGATGGCGTTATAGACTTCGGGCCGGTTGAGGATAACGTAGGCGATGCCATCCTTCTTCTCGTAGAGGACGTACTTGTAGGACATGCTGCCCATCCTTTCTGATTCACTTAGCACGAGGCCTAGCAACACAGCCGCTGCGGGCGCGGGCGGGGGCAACGAACGGCTCATTATACCCTATTCTTGCAAGGATGAGCACATGGAGGGGCCGAGATGACCGTTGAGCTCGCCGGACAAGGGGCTTTAGGGGGAATCAGGATCATCGAGTTTGGAGAGGGCATGGCCGCTTCCTACGCCGGTATGCTGCTCTCCGATATGGGCGCCGAGGTTGTTAAGGTGGAGCCCCCAGGCGGAAGTGCAGTGCGCCGATTGCGGGCATCGCCGCTTTGGAACCGGGGCAAACGCAGCATCACCCTCGACCTGAGGCAGACAGACTGCCGCGAAATCGCCCGCCGGCTGCTGCTGGGCGCCGACGCCGCTCTGCTGGATCTTCTGCCCAACGAGGCGACCGCTTTTGGCCTCGATTATGAATCCCTGGCCCCGTCGAATCCGCGTCTCGTCTACTGCTCGCTGACCCCATTCGGCAGGGCACGTGGATGGGAAGGCAGGCACGCCACTGCGGACATCGTCGCGGCCCACGGTGGGATCATGGCCGGCCAGGGAGGCTCTGAGAAGAGTCCCATTTTCGTCGTCGCCCGCATCCCGGAGAATGCTGCAGCCATCCTATGCTCCATCGGTATCACAACTGCCCTCTACGTGCGCGAGCAGACGGGCAGAGGCCAGAAGGTCGAGCTTTCGCTGCTGGCCGCAGGCATCGCTATGAACTCTGCGGCCCACATCATTGCCGA
The DNA here is from genome assembly GCA_016210425.1 of Chloroflexota bacterium. Lineage (GTDB taxonomy): Bacteria > Chloroflexota > Dehalococcoidia > JACQUE01 > JACQUE01 > JACQUE01. The sequence goes on from JACQUE010000055.1 coordinate 7,364, forward strand.
GGGCATTACCCCCATGTATGGCCCCAAGCGCGACCAGCAGGGGGGCATGCCGGTCTACCGCCACTTCCAATGCGGCGATGGACAGTGGCTCTTCCTGGCCTGTGGCCACCAGACCTTCTGGAATCGCACCTGCATTGTACTGGGACTGGAGCACCTGGTGGCGGACCAGCGCTTTGAGAACGCGCCCTGGGGCATACCGACCGAGCACCGGTTGGCGCTACAGAGCGCTGTGGCCGAGGTCATCCGAACCCGGCCACGCGACGAATGGCTCCGTCTGCTGGAGGAGGCTGATGTGCCTTGCGCGGCCGTCGAGAGCGCAGCCGACTTCATAGACCACCCTCAAGTGTTACATAATGGTATGATCGTGGATGTTGAGGACCCGGACGTGGGGCCAACGCGCCAGATGGGCATCCCGGTTTTGATGGGCCTTACGCCGGGGAAGATCAAGGCACCCGCTCCCAGGGCCGGGCAGCATACCGAAGAGGTGCTGCGGGATCTGAGCTACGTGGCGCTGGAGGAGCGGCCATGAAGCACGCTCTAGAAGGCATTCGGGTCGTTGACCTCACGGGCTACATAGCGGGCTCGTACGCGCCGACGCTTCTCGCTGACCTTGGGGCCCAGGTAGTCAAGATCGAATCCTTCCTGGGCGATCCCTTCCGTGACATGGCCGGCAGCTTCCTCACTTGGAACAAGGGGAAACGTGGCATTGTGGTGGACTTGAAGCAGGCGGAAGGCCAGGAAATAGTCCACAAGATGGTCCGCGAGGCCGACATCGTAGTCGAGAACTTCCGGCCAGGGGTTGCAAAGCGTCTTGGGGTCGACTACGAGACTCTGCAGGCGATAAAGCCTGATATCATCTACTGCTCGGTCACCGGCTACGGCCAGGGCGGTCCCTTTCGCGACAAGGCCGCCTTTGACCCGATGCTCCAGGCCGCCAGCGGCGTGACCGGCAGCCAGAGCGGCTACGGAAATCCTCCCACCTATCTGGCCATCGCCGTATGCGACTACTCCGCCGCCATGCTCGCCTGCTGGGGTATGGTAATGGGCCTCTACGTGCGAGCCCGCACCGGCCGGGGACAGCGGCTGGAAACGTCCCTTTGCAACGCGGCGGTCGCCGTGCGGTCAGGCACCTTCTTTGTATGCGATGGTGATCTGATCGAGGAGGAGGGAGGGATCGACTTTCTGGGGCGCGATGCCACCTACAGGCTCTATGAGACGGCTGAGAGGTGGCTCTTTATCGCTTGCGAGGACGAGGCTAGCTGGCAGGCGCTCTGTCGGGAGCTCGGGCAGCACGATCTGCTCAAGGACGAGCGCTTCGCCTCGGCAGAGAAACGCGCCGAGTGCAGCGATGAGCTATCGGCCATCCTGGAGCCTATCTTCCGGCAGCGCCCTGCCCGAGAGTGGCTGCCCATCCTGGATACCGCTGGAATCCCATGTGCGGGCGTGAAGTCCTCACGGGAGATCCTTCACGATCCGTTGATGCTCGACAACGACATGGTGATCGAGTTCGACCACCCGACCTACGGCAGGCTGCGCGAGCTGGGCCAGGTGATTAGATTCTCCGAGACGCCCGGTAAGCAGTGGCGGCCGGCGCCGGTGTTGGGACAACACACCGAGGAGGTGCTTCAGGAACTGGGCTACTCGACTGAGGGTATTGCACGGCTGCTGGAAGCGAGGGTTGTGGGCGGACCGGGGGCGGGCCGCCGCTGAGACGCATTCGGCTACCTTGACCCTAGCTGGGTGGTATCAGCAGCTCCTGCCCTACCCTAAGCTGGTCCGTATTGCTCAGGCCGTTGAAGCGAGCCAAATCCCCTGAGGTGAAGCCGTAGCTGTTGGCGATCTGGATTAGAGTCTCGCCCGGCTTGACGACGTGCTTCAAGGGCTCCTTGCTGGCAGGGGTTGGCGAAGGCGTTGCAGGCGCGGGAACCGGAGCGGTAGCGGCTGCCGGCGTAGCAGCGGACGCTGGCGATTGCTTCTTCGCTGGTATAAGCAGCTTCTGGCCAATCTGAATGGTCGTTGGGTCGGAGATGGAGTTGGCGGTGGCCAGCTCGTCTGCGGTCACGTCAAGCTTGGCTGCGATTCCGAGCAGGGTATCCCCGGCAACCACCGTATACTGTTGTGGGGGCGCCGGCGTTGACGTCGAAGCTGGGGTTGGCGTGGTGGATGCGGTTGCGGATGCGGTGGTGGTGATGATGGCAGTTGCGATGGAGGTAGGCGAAGCGGCGGTTATAGGTGGCGCAGGCGCCCGCCTGGGGAGCTTCAGCCCCAGGGCGGCAGCGGCAACGCTCTTGCTGGGGGATGGGGACCTGTCCGGCCAAGGAGAGACATACCATGCGGCCAGCCCCAGAGCCAGGACAAGGAGCGCGACGACGCCTGCAAAGAAAACCTGAGACGGGAGCGCTCGAGCGGGAGCCCCACATGAGTTGCAGGTGAGTTCGCCGTGGGCCGTGCAGTAGTGACGCCCGCACGCCGGGCACCTTTCAAGCGCCGGTTTTCCACAGGCATAGCATCGCATGAGACTCCTCGATGAAACGGCCTACGGCCGGCATAGCCAAAGGGCCGCCTCTCGTGGCGGCCCTTCCCCACCAACTATTTAGCGGATCTCTACCGTTGCCCCGGCGGCCTCCAGCTTCTGCTTGGCAATGCCGGCCTCGTCCTTCGGGACACCGGCCTTCACCTCTTTAGGGGCTGCCTCAACGAGCTCCTTGGCCTCCTTCAGGCCAAGCGTCGTGACCTCGCGGACAGCCTTGATCACGTTGATCTTGTTGGGGCCGATGTCCTTCAAGATCACCGTGAACTCGGTCTGCTCCTCCTCAGGGGCTGCCGGCTCAGCGGGAGCGACGGCACCGGCCGGAGCGGCAACTGCCATGGGGGCCGCGGCCGTCACTCCGAACTCAGTCTCGATGGCCTTAACCAGGTCGGCCAACTCGACCACAGTCATCTTCTTGATGGCGTCGATTACCTCTTGCCTCGTCACCTTAGCCTCCTTCTCCTGGGTATAATAATATGGCTTTCCGAGTTTGGGAAGCCCTCAAATGCATCTAACCAGCCGACTGCTCCATCTGCTGAACTCGAGCATTGAGGACGTTGACCAGGCCACGCATGGGCGCGGCCAGAACGTTCGCCAGGCCGTAAAGCGGGCTCTTGAGTCCGCCCAACACCTGCCCAATAATGACCTCACGCGGTGGCAGGGTAGCCAGACGGCTAACATCGGGACCACTTAGGACGCTGTCGCCCAGAAGGGCACCCCGAATAGGAAGGTCAAGGCGCGTAGTGCGCGTAAACTCTGCGAGCGTCTTAGCGGGCGCTGCTACGTCCCCAAACCCTATGGCCAGCGCCGTTGGCCCCTGGATGACCTGAGCCAGTCCTGACTTGCCGACCTTCTCCGCAGCCAGGCGCGCCAGCGAGTTCTTCACCACGTGGTACTCGGCGCCCGACTCCCGCAGTCTGCGTCGCAACTGCGTCATCTGAGAGACCGTCAGCCCCCTGTAGTCCGTGGTGATGGCGATCGCACTCCGCGCGAGTAGTTCGGTCAGCTCCTCGATGGTCTGTGCCTTTTTTGCAGTTGGCATTGGCTCCACCCCTCAACGAAATCCGGCTAACAAAACCCCCTGCCTGGAGGCTACCGGCAGGGGCTAACACTCAGAAAGTGAGCGTTCAAACCTTTTCCCGATCGCCTCGGCAGGCAGAATTAAGCCTCAAAGGGCGCCTGCTGTCTCCGGCAATTTGCTGGTCGTTTAGCTGGCAGAAAGCGCCAGGGCCGACTTAAGGTCCAGGCCGACACCGGGGCCCATCGACGAGGCAAGGGTAATACTCTTAATGTACTGCCCCTTGGCTCCGCTGGGTCGGGCTTTCACGATGGTCTCCACCAACATTGAGATGTTCTCCAGAAGGTCCTCTTCTGGGAAGCTGACCTTGCCCACCGGTACGTGGATGATGGCCGTGCGGTCCAGGCGGAACTCGACGCGGCCCTTACGCGCGTCGCGAATGGCCCGTGGCAGGTCGGCGGTCTGGATGACGGTCCCGGAGCGCGGGTTGGGCATGAGCCCGCGACGGCCCAGTATGCGACCCAGGCGTCCCACTTTGCCCATAACCTCGGGAATGGCGATGGCCACATCGAACTCCAGCCATCCCTCCTCGATGCGCTTGATGAGATCGTCCGAGCCCACGTGGTCGGCCCCCGCTTCCTCGGCGATGCGAACCGCCTCGCCCTGGGCGAAGACCAGCACGCGCACTTTCTTGCCCAGGCCTTTGGGGAGCAGGACAACCCCGCGCACCTGCTGGTCGGCGTGGCGTGGGTCGAGGCCGGTGCGCGCATGGAACTCGACCGTCTCGTCGAACTTGGCGTAGGAGGCCTTCTTGACCAGCGCGACAGCCTCGCGCGGCTCATAGAGCTGCCCCTCTTCTACCAGCTTGCTGGCTTCGACGTACTTCTTTCCTCGCTCTGCCATAATCTTCCTTCGCTACCGCTGCTCTTCCTGCTCGGCGGTACTATTCCTCCACGGTGATGCCCATGCTCCGGGCAGTGCCCGCAACCATTTGCATCGCCGCTTCGATGTCAACCGTATTCAGATCTCGCAGCTTGATCTCGGCGATCTCTCGTATTTGCTTAGATGAGATGGCTCCGACCTTGTCGCGTTTTGACGAGGCGCTCGCCTTCTCGATGCCCAGCGCTCGCTTCAGCAGGTCGCTCGTGGGGGGCGTCTTCGTGACAAAGTTGAAGGAGCGGTCCTCGAAGACCGTGATCTCGACCGGCACGATGGTCCCCACCTGGGAGGCCGTGCGCTCATTGTACTCCTTCACAAAGGCCATGATGTTGACGCCGTGCTGCCCTAGGGCCGGGCCGACCGGCGGCGCAGGCGTTGCCTTGCCCGCTGAGATCTGAAGCTTGACGATGGCCTTTACCTTCTTCGCCATATCCTTATGATTCCCTTTCGCGACTTTGTCGTCAGACTACAGCCGCTCCACCTGGAAGAGGTCTAGCTCCACAGGCGTTTCCCTGCCAAAGAATGAGACCAGGACCCGTACTTTGCCCTTGTCGGGGTTGACGTCGTCGACGGTGCCCACAAAGTCCACGAAGGGTCCGTCGATGATGCGTACGCTCTGCCCTCGGCCGAAGGCTACTTTCAGGCGCGGCCGCTCCTCCCGCATCTGGCCGAGAATGGTGGCGACCTCCTGCTGTTCCAGCGGGACCGGCTTGTTCCCCGAACCGACGAAGCCCGTTACGCCGGGGGTGTTCCTCACGACATACCAGCTATCGTCGTCCATGACCATCTCGACTAGGACATAGCCCGGAAAGATCTTCCTCTCCACGTTATAGCGCTGGCCACCCCGGACCTCCGTCTCCTGCTCGGTGGGGATGACCACCTGGAAGATCTTATCACGCATATCCATCGACTCTATCCGGTGCTCGAGGTTGGTCTTGACCTTCTTCTCATAGCCGGAATAGGTATGGATTACATACCATTCTTTCTTGGTTTCGACTTTAATCTCTCTGCCTTCTTCCACCATGGAAGATCCCGGGGCCTCCTGTCCCTCGCTTCTTTTGTCTCACCATAGCCAGCGTGCTACTTGAGGATAAATATCTCCGCAAGCTTGGAGAATACCCAGTCGACACCTCCAAGTAAGAGGCCGACGGCCACGGACACGACGATCACCATTATCGTCAGATTGATGGCGTCCTCCCGCTTAGGCCACGCCACCTTCTTAAGCTCAGATATTATGTCTTTAATGTAGTCGAACTTTATGCCGCCCTTGAGGAAACCGGGCGACCGTCTGACCACTGGCGCCGCCTTCTTGGGCGCCGGAGCCTTTACGGGAGCCGCCGCAGGCTTCTTTATCGCGACGGCCTGCCTTCTCTCTGGGGATGGCTTCCTCATAATAGGGTCACAGCTCCATAGGAAACAGCGGGAACTCTAGCGGGTCTCTCTGTGAGGCCGGTGCATACGGCAGCGAGGGCAGTACTTGATGATCTCCAAGCGGTCCGGATCATTCCGACGGTTCTTGAAGGTCGTATAGTTCCTCTCGCGACACTCGGTACAGGCCAGGTGGATTATGATCCTTACCCCGGTTTTCTTCGCCATTACCTATCTCGATACTTTATTTAATTCCAGCAAAAGGGAGACCCTAGCCAGGGTCTCCCCCAACTAGCTGCAGTGGTCACCCATCACCCGAGGATCTTGGAGGCAACCCCGGCGCCCACGGTCCTACCACCCTCGCGGATGGCGAAGTGGACGCCTTGCTCCAAGGCGACTGGGGTTATCAGGTTCACCGTCATCCGGACGTTGTCGCCCGGCATGACCATCTCCACCCCCTGGGGTAGCTCGATGTCACCAGTCACATCCGTTGTACGGATATAGAACTGCGGCCGGTAGCCGGAGAAGAACGGCGTATGGCGGCCACCCTCCTCCTTGCTCAGCACGTAGACCTCCGCCTCAAACTTGGTGTGAGGCGTGATAGAACCTGGCTGAGCCAGGACCTGGCCACGCTCGATCTCATCACGGTCGACGCCCCGTAGTAGACAACCGACGTTATCTCCAGCTTCGCCGTAGTCCAGAGTCTTCCGGAACATCTCAACGCCCGTTACGACGGTCTTCGTCGTGGGCTTGAAGCCGACAATCTCAATCTCGTCCCCGACCTTGACGACACCCCGCTCGATACGCCCGGTCGCCACGGTGCCGCGCCCCTTGATACCGAACACATCCTCGATTGGCATCAGGAACGGCTTGTCCTTGGGACGCTCAGGCGTCGGAATGTAGTTGTCGACAGCCTGCATGAGCTCCCAGATGGGCTTGTATTCCTCTGCGTTGGGGTCGGTAGAGGTGGACTCCATGGCCTTGAGGGCGCTGCCGCGGATGATGGGGATGTCATCGCCGGCAAAGCGGTACTTGCTGAGAAGCTCTCGCAGCTCCAGCTCGACGAGCTCAAGGAGCTCCGGGTCGTCCATCATGTCTACCTTGTTGAGGAAAACGACCATGCTGGGCACCTCGACCTGGCGGGCGAGGAGGATGTGCTCCCTGGTCTGAGGCATCGGACCGTCAGGAGCGCTTACAACCAGGATCGCGCCATCCATCTGGGCAGCGCCTGTGATCATGTTCTTAATGTAGTCGGCATGGCCGGGGCAGTCGACGTGAGCGTAGTGCCGCTTCGCGGTCTCGTATTCCACGTGAGCGATGGCGATGGTGATACCCCTTGCCCGCTCCTCAGGGGCGTTGTCGATGCTCCAGAAGTCCCTGTACTCGGCCATCTTCTTAAACGCCAGAACCTTAGTTATGGCCGAGGTCAGGGTTGTCTTGCCGTGGTCCACGTGGCCTATGGTGCCGACGTTAATATGCGGCTTAGTGCGCTCGAACTTTCTCTTGGCCATTGCCTGTTATTCCTCCTTATATAAGCCCACAACCAGATTCGAACTGGTGACCCCGTTCTTACCAAGAACGTGCTCTACC
>JACQUE010000047.1 GCA_016210425.1 Chloroflexota bacterium
CCAAAGCCCTGACCTCGACCAAAGACCTCTTTGATCTCTTGAGCGTCCTTTTCTCCTATGCAAATCTCTATGAAATGCCCACCTTCCCTTAAAAGCCTGAAAGACTCGGCAAAGCCCGAAGGACCGCGGCGGCTATAGACGATGTCGAAGGAGGGGTCTTCAACACTTGTATGGTACGCGTCTTGTTCCTCAAAACTGACGTTTTGTGTCCTGGCTTCTTCACCGTGCTTTCTTGCTATGGCAAGTGCTGCCCTAGACAGATCAATGGCAGCAATCTTCTTGAAATAAGTGGCAACGTAAAGCGTGAAAAGGCCATCAAAGCATCCAACATCGAGGCTATCTTCTCGCTGCCACCCAATGCTAATAGTTTGTCTCTGAAAACCTCTTCCGGGTCTCCACCGGGGTACTCCGTAACGGGCCTTCGGCGAGCGGTAAGGGCCGAGCTTCCCTATCGCTTTGTTAGAAGAAACTTGTTGCCATAGAAGGATGATAGACCTAAGGGCTGGCATTCGTAGTGAAAAGGGGGACGTCATTGGCGTCCCCCTGCATCTTTCAGGCTATGTGGCTATTCCTCGCGCTCGCGCTTAGCGGCCTCAGCGATGACCTTCTGGGCGATGTGAGCCGGGACCTCCTCGTAGTGCGAGAACTCCATGGTGAAGGAGCCGCGGCCCTGGGTTATCGACCGCAGGTCGATGGCGTAGCGCTGCACCTCCGCCAGCGGGGCCTGCGCCTCGATGATGGTCGTACCGTCCTCGGGGACCGTGCCCTGCACGCGGGCCCGCTTGCTGTTTAGGCCGCTGATGGTCTCGCCCATGTAGGCGTCGGGCACGCGGATGTGGAGGTTCACGACCGGCTCCAGCAGCACCGGTTGCGCCTGACCGACCCCCTTCTTGAAGGCCTGGGATGCGGCGATCTTGAAGGACATGTCGGACGAGTCGACATCATGATAGCTGCCGTCGAAGAGCGTGACGCGCACGTCCACCACTGGGCAGTGGGCGACAACCCCCTCTTGCAGCGATTCGACGACCCCCTTCTCTACGGCCGGTATGTAGTTCTTCGGCACGACGCCGCCGACCACCTTCTCGGCGAACTCGAAGCCCGAGCCGCGCGGCAGGGGCTCCAGCTCCAGGAAGACGTGCCCGTACTGGCCGTGGCCGCCCGTCTGCTTCTTGTGCTTGTACTCGGCTTTGGTCTGGACGGTGATAGTCTCTTTGTAGGAGACCTTGGGCATGCTCGTCGTCACGTCCACCCCGAACTTACGCCGCATCTTCTCGACGGCCACGTCCGCGTGCGTCTCACCGAGGCCGGCGAGGATGGTCTCAGCCGTGTCTGGGTCCTTGTGGACGGTCAGGGTCGGGTCCTCCTCGACGATGCGGGTGAGGGCGCTCCCCATCTTGTCCTGGTCTGCCTTGGTCTTGGCCGTCACAGCGATACTGTAGACCGGTTTGGGGAACTCGATGGGCGGCAGCATCAGGGGCTGCTCCCTGGCGCACAGCGTCTCGCTGGTGTTGGTCTCGGCCAGCTTCGCCACCGCGCCGATGTCGCCGGCCACAAGGAGGTCAACCGGGACCTGTGTTTTGCCTCGCAGGAGGAAGAGCTGCCCAAGGCGCTCCGGACGGGCGCGGTTGGCGTTCCAAACGTGGGTATCGCTGTGCAGCGTCCCTGAGTAGATGCGCAGACAGGTGAGCCGGCCGGTGTACGGGTCGGCGGTGGTCTTGAAGACCTGGGCCGCCAGCGGGCCCGTCGCCTCGGCGGGCAGCGAGACCTCTTCGTGCGTCTGAGGGTTCGTCGCCTTGGCTGGAGGCGACTGCTTCGGCGAAGGCATCAGCTCGCAGATGGCGTCCAGCAGGACGTTCACGCCGATGTTCTGCAGGGATGAGCCCGCCAAGACCGGCGCTATCTTACCCTCCCGGATGCCGGTACCGAGTCCTTGGTAGATCTCGGCCTCGGTCAGCTCTTCGCCTTCGAGGTACTTGGTCACAAGCTCGTCATCGGTCTCGGCGGCGGCCTCCACCAGCTTCTCGCGGAGAGACGCGGCCTTGTCGGCAAGGGCGGTGGGGATAGCCTGCGGCTCAGCCTTGGGGCCGATGAAGGCCTTCATCTTCACCAGGTCGATGATGCCTGTGAAGTCCTTCTGCGAGCCGATAGGCAGGTGCAGTGCGACGCACTTGCCGCCGAAGAGTGTTTGCATCTGCGAAAGCGTGCGGTCGAAGTCGGCGTTCTCTCGGTCCATCTTGTTGACGAAGATGAATCGCGGCTTGGAGCCTTCCTCGAGGCGCGGCCAGATCATCTCGGTGCCGACCTCGACTCCGGAGGCGGCGCAGACCACCAGGACAGCGCCGTCGGCGGCGGCCATCCCCGCCCGGATCTCACCCTCGAAGTCGGCATAGCCGGGCGCGTCGATGATGTTCACCTTGTGGCTCTTCCACTCGGTGGGAATCAGCGATAGGTTGATGCTGATGTGGCGTTTGACCTCATCAGGGTCGAAGTCCGAGACGGTATTGCCCTCGTCAACGCGTCCCAGGCGCGTAACAGCCCCTGACACGAAGAGGGCGGCTTCCGAGAGAGAGGTCTTGCCGGCACCGCCGTGGGATAGCAGGACGATGTTGCGGATCTGTTCGGTGCCGTATGCTTGCATAATGGCTCCTCTCTATGAGCTTCACCGCCCATTTTAGCGCAAGGCCGCCGATCTTAGCAACGGCGACGCCCGCGGCGGAGGCCTTCGTCACGTTGACAGGTCTTGGACGGCTTTTTGCAGGGCTTCGCCCATTTCCACTTGCGCCGCCAAGATCTGCGCAGCGCTATCGGGAGTGAGCTTGTCCTTCTCAATCAGATCGATCATCTTCTGGTGGTAGGCAAGGATCACAGGAAAAGACGCGATCTTCGGCGTGTTTTCGGCAGCGTGCAGAAAACGCAGCTCGTAGTCCTTGTACGCCGTCTCGAACATAAGCCTCTTGGACTCTCGCCGATTCTGGAAAACGTTCTGTACGACCAACGTCCCGATGCTCGTTAGCGAGCCGAGGGCCGCACCTATAAGTCCGGCAATCAAAGCAGTGGCTTCCATCGATGACGCTCCTTCCTGTGGCCCAAATAGTGATTATGTTGGGAACTGGACTCTTTGCATTTGTGCCTGAACCAGACTGTACGGCAGGGCTAGGAACACGTCAATCCCGCAAAGACGATCTGCAACCGAGCGGCTTCCCCAACCCTTGACATCGCCCGTGTGTAGGATAGGATAGGCATGATAAGCAACCCTTGCAAGGAGGATACATGGGCGACGCCATGGGCCTTTTCGAGGCCATCCATACGCAGAGGGCCATCCGCCGCTACAAGCTGGACCCGGTGCCGGACGATGTGCTGCAACAGGTACTGGAGGCGGCGACGCGGGCGCCCAGCGGCGGCAACCGGCAGCCGTGGCGCTTCGTGGTGGTGCGAAAGCCGGAGGTGAAAGAGAAGATTGCCCGCTACTACCGGATGTCGGTCGAGGGGACGTACGGGCCGAGGCTGGGGCCGCCCGAGGCCGAGCCCGACACCCCGGCGGCCAAGCGCCGCTTCGAGTCGCGCCAATGGTTCATCCAGAACTTCGGCCGCATCCCCGTCCTCATCTTCGTATGCGCCGATATGTCTGGGCTTGCCCCTGGCATGACCCCCGACCAGATGGGCTCCTCCATCTTTCCCGCCGTGCAGAACCTGATGCTGGCGGCCCGCGCTCTTGGACTGGGCACGGTGCTCACGACGCTCTGGAAGCGCCATGAGCAGGAGATGAAGGGCGTCCTGGGCATACCCGACAACGTCGCCCCGCTGGCCCTCATCCCCCTGGGCTATGCCGAAGACCGCTTCGGCGGCTCCAAGCGCAAGCCGCTCTCCGAGGTTGTGCACTACGACGGCTGGGCCTAGCTAGTCGACGTTTATCTCGTCGATGATGAGGCGGTCACCC
>JACQUE010000043.1 GCA_016210425.1 Chloroflexota bacterium
GGCTAGGGGATCATGATCTGGAGGAGTGTCTCGAGCTCCTCATCCGAGTAGAAATGGATTACCAGCTTGCCGCCCTTCCGGCCGCGAATCAAGGAGACCCGCGTGCCCAGGGCAGTGCGCAGCCGGTCCTCCACGACCCGCGTCTCCGGATCGCTAATGCGCCTGGCCTCGACTATGCGCTGGATGCCAGCCTCCAGGCGGCGCGCCGCCTGTTCCGTCTGGCGCACGTTAAGGCCGAACTGAACCACCCGCTGCCATAGGCGGCGACGAAGGCTTTCGTCGCGTACCGCCAGCAACGACCGCGCGTGTCCCTCCGTGATCTCAGCCTTGCCCAGGCTCTCCTGGATCTCCTGGCTCAAGCCCAGCAGGCGCACCGAGTTGGCCACAGCGGCCCGGCTCTTGCCCACGCGCTGCGCAACCCCCTCCTGCGTCAGGGCGAACTCCGCAATGAGCTGGCGGTAGGCGCGGGCCTCCTCTAGGGGACTGAGGTCGGCGCGCTGCAGGTTCTCCACAAGGGCGATCTCCAGCGTCTCTTGGGGGTTAGCCTCCTTGACAACGACGGGCACCCGCTCCAACTCGGCCAGCTTGGCGGCCTGCCAGCGCCGCTCTCCGGCGATGAGCTGGTAGATGGAGCGGCCATCGGGCGCCGTTTCCAGGCGGGTAACCACCAGGGGCTGAAGGACGCCGTGTTCTCGTATGCTGGCCGCGAGCTCCTCAAGGGCCACGCGGTCCATTGCGAAGCGAGGCTGATAGGGGTTGGGCACGATGACATCGACCTCCACCATCTCGATGGACGGCGAAGTAGGCGGGATCAGGGCTGCCAGGCCCTTGCCGAGACCGCGCTTCATCGCGTGCCCTCCTTTCCGGCGGGAGCGGCCCTGCCCGGGCCATGCATCCTCAGTAGCTCCTCGGCCAGGGCAGCGTATGCGACGGCCCCCCGGGAGGACGGATCGTAGCGCAAGATAGACTGGCCGTAGCTCGGAGCCTCGCTGAGGCGGATATTGCGGGGGATCGTCGTCGAAAAGGTATTGCTGAAATGGGTCTGGACCTCCCGCATCACCTGCTGCGAGAGGTTGGTGCGGCCATCGTACATGGTAAGAAGCAGGCCCGTGACCCGGAGACGGCTATTGAGGTGCCGCCGCACCTGCTGAATCGTAGAAAGGAGCTGGCTGAGGCCTTCCAGGGCGAAGTATTCGCACTGCACGGGCACAATGATGCCCTCGGCAGCGGCCAGGGCGTTTATTGTGAGCAGCCCAAGAGAAGGCGGACAATCGATGAAGATGAAGTCGTAAGCGGCGGAAACTGGCTCGAGGGCCTTGCGTAGGCGGTGCTCGCGGGCCATCATGCCCACCAGCTCCACCTCGGCCCCAGCCAGGGAGCCACAGGCGGGCACTATCTCCAGGCCGGGCTCATCGGTGCGACGGATGGTCTCTTGGACAGGCGTGTCGTCGACGAGGACATCGTAGATAGTTGGTGGAGGCTGGTCGCGCAGGCCGAGCCCGGTGCTGGCGTTGGCCTGGGGGTCGACGTCGACGAGGAGAACGCGGAGGTCTCTGGCCGCCAGGCAGGCGCTGAGGTTGATGGCGGTGGTTGTCTTGCCCACGCCGCCCTTCTGATTGGCTAAGGCCAGTACCTTGCCCATGCGGGCTTCACCTTGCGGCCTTAAATGCCCGGCCGTTAACGACGCGGAGAGATGGCCACCTTGCGGCTCTCACCCTCGCCGATGCTCTCGGTGACGACATCCGGGTCGTCCCGCAATACCAGGTGGACGATGCGCCGCTCTCCGGCCGGCATCGGCTCCAGGGTCACCGGCATGCCCGTGCTCTTGACACGCTCGGCCATGCGCAAAGCCAGGCTTTGCAGCGCCTTCTGCCGCCGGTAGCGATAGCCCTCCACGTCCAGATAGACCATAGTCTTGCTCCGCAGACGGCGGCTGATGATGAGGTTCACCAGATACTGCAACGAGGTAAGGGTCTCCCCACGCCGGCCGATGAGTATGCCCAGGTCATCCCCCTGAATGTCCAAGACAGCCGTGGCTAGCTCTTCATTAGGGGCATCGGAAGCGGGAGGGCGCTGCCGGATGTCCGCGTCGACCTCCAAAAGGTCTAGGATATACTGGAGGGTCCGGGATGCCAGATCCACCGGGTCCTGCTCCGACTCCTCATTGGCGGGCTGCTCCTCTGCGAGCTCGGCCAGCTTGCGGACGCGCACACGGGCCGCCTCCGAGCGGATGCCGAGTATGCCGCTGCGCCCCTCGCTTAAGACCTCCACCTCCACCTGGGAACGGTCGACGCCGAGCTGCTTAAGTGCGGCGGCGACTGCTTCTTCGACGGACCTTCCGCTTGCTTCCACCTCGTCCATCTTCTGCTCTCTTTCCTGCCCTACCGGTCGGAGCCGCTTCGCCGGCCTCGGCCTGAGCCGCGCGTCCCCCGGCTGGCGCCAATGCCCTCGCCTGAACCTTGCCACCCCACCTGGCGGGAATGTAGTCCGCGAGACCGCCCCAGCCGGTGATGAAATACTGCATGACGATGCCGACCACGTTGGATATGAGCCAGTATATAGCCAGGCCGCTGGCGAACTGAAGCGTGAAGAAACCGAACATGACCGGCATCATCCAGAGCATCATGCGGTTCATCGACGCCTGCCGCTCGTCCATTGCCTGTGTCATTATCATCTTCTGCTGCACCCACATGGATACGCCCACGAGGACGGCCAGTATCGAGTACTGATCGGGGCGGGCCAGGTCAAGCCAGAGGAAGCGGCTGCCCAACGGCACAGCCTCATGGATCATCGTCCAGGGGTAGAGCCGTCCCGAAAGACTGAAGAGGCTCTGCGGGTCGAAGGCCAGGGCTTGGATTATCGACTGGTAGAGGGCGATCCAGATGGGGAACTGGAGCACCATGGGCAGGGCGCAGCCCAGCGGGTTGACGCCATGCTCGCGGTAGAGGCGCGTCGTCTCCTGCGCCAGCCGCTGGCGGTCGCTCTTGTAGCGCTTCTGGACATCCTGCAGCTTAGGCTGGAGCTCCTGCATCGCCTTCGAAGCCCTTAGCTGCTTAAGGGTCAGCGGCAGCATCGCCAGACGCACCGCTACTGTGAAGATGACTATGGCCAGCCCGAAGTTATGGAAGAGAGCCCCATAGAGGATGATGAGGCCGTTCAGCATGGGCTGAAGGATTATCGTGTTCCAGAGATCGACTATGCCCAAGGATATCGCCTCATTCTACTTGGTGGCTTGGTATATCCATCTGGTGGACCTGGATTTGGCATCGAGGGCGAAGACGCGGCCGCTGGTCGAGTTAACGTAGATGATATCGCCGCCGGCGGCCAGGGGCGCCATCAGTGCCGCCTTCTCATTAGGCTCGGGCGCCGTCTCCCAACGCTTGGCGCCGGTTGCCGGGTCAAGCCCGTACAGCCTGCCGTCCTTAGAGGCCACGACAAGGGCGTCGCCAACCAGTACCGGCGTGGAGCGAACGGCACCGTCGGTGCCGAAGGACCACAGCAGCTTGCCGTCGGAGGTATCAAGGGCATAGATACGCTTGTCCAGGGAGCCGGCGTAGAGGGTCTTGCCCTGCAGGAGCGGCTTCGTCCAGAACCAGTTCTCCGCCTTGAAGGCCCAGCGTAGAGCGCCGGTGCCGGCATCCAGGGCATACATCTGGCGGTCTGAGGCGCCCATGAAAACGATATCGTCAGCGAAGATCGGCGTGGATGCCACCGACCCCTTGGCCTCGAACTCCCAGACCTTGGTTCCCGTCTTGACATCCACGGCATAGACCTTACGGTCGAGGGAGCCAAAGAAGACCTTGCCGGCGCCGATGGCTGAGCCGCCCCAGATCTTGTCACCGGCCTCGAAACTCCAGTTGAGGGAGCCATCGGAGGCCTTAAGCGAGTAGAAATAGTGGTCGGAGGAGCCAACATAGATGTTGCCATTGCCTAGGGTCACGTCGCCGACGATGGGCCCGACGGCCCGGTTCTCCCACTTGACTTCTCCCGTCCCGGCATCGAGAGCCAGGAGGGAGCCCTTACGGCCACTGACGTCAGCCAGGCCTATGTAGACAACGCCGTTATCGACGACGGGCGTCGAGTAGAGGCCCTTGACCTTCTTCTTCTGGTCCTTGGGGTACTCCCACTTCTGCGTACCGCCGTCGACGTTCAGGGCGATGACCTTGCCGCCCTTGGTGCCCATGTATATGGCATCGCCGGCCAGGGCCGGGCCGGACCAGCCGGAGGCCGTCTGTTCGCCACAGGCCGCCAACAAAAGGCCGCTGACAGCCAGCAGCACCAGCGGCAGGAAGGCCTTCCATCTGGGCGGTATTATCGCTAATCCCTCCTGCGAGCTCCTCCCAGAGCCCTGTCTAAGCACCATGTTTCACGTGAAACAATCTAGCGCCCGCCGCCTCTTCCTTGCGGGACCGGGTCATAGCCGCCCGCGTGGAAGGGATTGCAGCGCGCTATCCTGGTTATCGTCAGCCAGCCACCCTTCACGACCCCGTACCTCTCAATGGCCTCGTAACCGTAATACGAGCACGACGGCACATATCGACAGGCGGGGGGCATCATCGGCGACATGAACCTCTGATAGAATCGTATCGTTTTAAGGACCAGCGGTTTCATCTGCGGTCCCCCTCTCCCTGTTCCCTGGAAGGCCCCCGTGCCAGGAGTTTCGCTCGTGTCAGAAGCTGCTCCAGCGCCGCCGCCAACTCCCGGAAGCTGGCCTCCTGTGCGGGCGTACGGGCGATCACCACTACGTCCCAGCCCATCTCCAGCGGCATCCGCCGCAGCGCCTCACGCAGCCGGCGACGCACCCGATTGCGTGACACTGCTTTGCCCAGACGCTTGCTTACTACGAATCCGAGGCGGCTACGGTCGCTGCCGTTGGGCATCGCCCTCAACACAACTAGGGGATGCGCCCAAGCGCGTCCCCCTCGGTAGACAGCCGCGAAATCGCTTCTCTTGGTAAGCCTAGACTCTCTATCCATCCGGTGGCGGCACACACCCGCCACCCGCTTCCCGGCTTCCCGTCAACGCGACGCGCCAACCGCCAGCCTGCGCCGCCCCCGAAAACGGCGCGCCCGCAGGACATCCCGTCCGCCACGAGTGCTCATGCGGGCCAGGAAGCCGTGCCGCCGCAAGCGGGGGATGCGTTTCGGCTGATAAGTCCTCTTCGGCACTGGAAACCCCTCTCTCTGTAACTAAGGCATTATATAGGACGTTTCTTGCACGTGTCAAACCAAGCGTATGGGAATTAAGGCGATGTTGACATAGCACGAACCCTATGCTAACATTCGCTCAAATTGAATAGTGGCCTCTTATCCAGAGAGGTGGAGGGAGACGGCCCTGTGAAGCCCGGCAA
>JACQUE010000049.1 GCA_016210425.1 Chloroflexota bacterium
GCGAACCGCCCCTACGGAAGGCCATCGGAGCGACCGCCAGTGCGTCAACGATGGGCATCTATTGCCGATTACCACGCAGGGCTATTCCCCCAGCTATCGATGTACGTCACCTCGCGCAGGGGCTTGCGCGGCCCCTCGCCGAAGCGGCCCATCGGCCAGCCCATAGGGATCATGGCGGCGGTGACGACGTTCCGGGGGATGCCCAGCAGGTCCTTCACCTCGTCGTCGTGGAAGCTGTAGAGGGTGGTGAGGGTCGTACCCAGGCCTTCGGCGCGGGCGGCCAGCATCAGGTTCTGGACCGCAGGGTAGATGGAGGATCCGGTGCGCACGTCGCCGCTGGCGCCGGGCGGCAACATGAGGCAGCAGAAGATGAGGACCGGCGCCTCGGCCATGTGGTCGGCCAGGTACTGGGCAGAGCGCCGCGTGCGCTCGGCGGCAGCGGCCTGCTCAGGCGAGAGATCGGGCCGCTGGCCGTAGCCGGAAGCCATCAGGCGGCGCAGGCCATCGCTGTACCATTCGGCGATGCGCCGCTTCTTCTCAGCATCGCGCACCACCACGAAGGCCCAGTTCTGCATATTGCCGCCGCTGGCGGCGTGGATGGCCGCGTCAAGCACCCTCTTCACGAGGGCATCCGGCACCGGGTCTGGCTTCAACCGTCGCATCGATCGGAGGGTCGCAATGGCTTCGTAAACATCCATAAGAGTTGCTCCTCTGTCGGCCGGTTTAGGTTAGCACGCTCCGGTCGGCTATCTCCAGGTCAGCCGTCCGAGCGAACTGGAGGGCGGCTTCCGCCTCCCGCACTAGCTCATCTGCAGATGCGACATCCCTCGGAAACTCGGCGATGCCAACCCGCAGCTTTAGCTTCAAACGCTCTGCCACCTGCTCGCCTATCCTCTCTGCAACCAAACGGGCTCCTTCCCTTGGGGTCTCGGGCAGGACCACCGAAAGCTCCCATTGGCCGTGGCGGGCCAGCGTATCCGCACCGCGCACCCTGGCCCTGACAATCTCCTCCAGGCGTTCCAACAACTGCTCAGCCCGGTCGGGGCCAAGGTCCTCCACGGCCCAGTCCCACACATCAAACCCCAACACTAGAAGGCTCAGAGGGTGGCTGCGTCTGCGGGAGCGCTCAATCTCACCCTCGAGGCCATCTGCTACATAAGTTGGCGGCTGAGGTGTCTCCTTCTTGACGATATCTGCGGACTTGGGGCTGACGTCGTTCGGACCCGCATCGTAAGAGAACACGCACTGGGCCACAGACCTGCAGAGCCAGGCAACAAGAAAGAACGAGAGAACACCTGTTATAGCCTCCAGGTAGTGGCCGTGTATACCGCGAGAGATCTGTATCCCCCCGTAGAGACCGCTGGCTCCGAGGGCCGCAAATGCTTCGGGAGCCGGCAAGCGGGGTATAAGCGAGCTCACGGCGATCAGGAGGAGCAGGACCCAGCCCAGCCGGGCGGTATCGGTACCATCGACGAGGTCTATGGCGATTAGCGAACCGACGATGGCCACCAGTAGAAGCCCCAACAGGAGCCCCAGCCGGGGGTCGCTACGGGCAGCCCTCATTCCAGGCAGATACATGCTCTTAGCCCCTCGATTGGCCCCGCGCACGAGACCTAAGCACCACTAGGACGAGTGAGACTATTACCATAAGGCCAACGATCCCCGTCGCCGCCTCGGGCAGCGGCACGCTCCTTGCTTCCTGGGGCCGCTCCTCGCCTACTATATCGAAGCTGACAACCCTGTTCGTCTGGGCGATGGTCGCCAGGTTGCCCTTCAAGCCTCCCTTGCCGATAGCCGCTGACGCCCATGCTATGGTCTCCGGAGAGCTCCCTGAGATCACCAGTAATGCCCTCTCCTTGTTCCAGGGCGATGGCATAATCTCGACAGCCCCGATCTGAGGCTCAGAGTCCATTGCGATAAGCGTTTCCAACCGTCGCTTGAAGGCAACTCCACCCTCGTCAGCCCGCAGTGCAGGTAGAGCCTCCGGCAGGCGGAAAACAGGGTTTGCCTCCCAGGGCCCGTAGAAGATGAGGTCGCTCCGCGATCTCGTCGTCTCATCTAGCTGACTGATGGGCATCGCCGGCAGGATCACGAGATCGCCGGTGGAGCGCCTCCCCAGTTCAAAAGCCATCTGGAGGGCTTCCTGCCACTGCGAAGGATCATCCGGCAATATGAGTGTGGTGCCCGGCTGCGCCGCTCCCGACATCACTCTCGAGGAGAGGAACGGGAAAGGCAGCAACGATAGGTCCAATTGCGCGCTGGGGCCGGGGGGCGGAAGGTGGATCAGCGATTTGGAGTAGATGGTGACCCAGCCGCTGGACGAGTCGATCTGCTCGCATGGCCCCCCTTTGCCCTGTAACGTAGCGCGTACCGATAGGCCGTTCTGGCCGGGTCTTAAGACGATGGCCGGAAGAGGGACGCGCACGATCGTGGGACCGACGTTGCTGTCGTCCAGAGGCACGCTTTGGATGGGCTGACCGTTCAGGTCAAGGCGGAGCGAGGACATCGCTGAGCTGATGAGGGGCGAATGAGCCAGAGCGAGGTCAAGGTAGGCCGTCCCAGCCGGGTTCGATGCGGGCGCGCCAAAGTTGACTGTGGGGCCCGAAAGCTCCCCAGGTCCGGAGAGCGTCGTATCCGACAAACCACTCTGGGCGAAGGTTATCTCCTGGCTCCCGTCGCGGCGGCGTTCAACTGCCGGCTGCGGAGGCTGGGGGTCATCCTTGACTACCACCCGGGCACCGTTCAAGGCACCCATGTATGTCCTAGCGGCGAGCATCATCCCCGCACGCCGCACCGCCTGCTCTGTCGCCCCCGTAACAATGAGGGCAGCGTTCCTATTGTTCCAAGGAGATGTTATCTCCTGCAGGAGCCCCTCTTCGGCGCCGAGACGCTGCCCTCGGGACGAGAGCCCCACTACGCCATCCTTCCCCTTGACGACTTCAAGCCCAGCCGCATCCCGAACCTCCTGAGGTAACGCCAGGCTTTCGGCCTTCCCAACGAAGATCAAGCTGGCGCGCTCCCTGACCTCCGGATCCATCTGCCCCGTCATGGCCATCCTCGTCCTCACCTGCTTGCTCCTGGCCATCTGCCCAAGCTTCGCAGCGATGCTGGCGGCCACGGTGAACTCATTTGCCGAAGGGCTGGCGGGCAGTACGAAGTACACCTCGTCCGGCCACGGCAAGGCAGGCCGCACAAAAGGACTCGGGTATTCCGAGAGTTCGGGCTGAAGAGATGGCCTGGTAGGCGTAGCAGAGGCGTAGTCGTAGTGGATAGCCGAATCGCCCAAGATAGTGAGGCTAGCAGCCGGATTCCCCCAGTCATCGGCGCAGGCTCCTTCAGTCACGCGCATCTGCACAAGAAGCTTCACGCGGTTGATGGTGTCCAGCATGCGCTCCCTCGGTAGCTCAACCTTGACCTCGCCGTGCCGCGCGTTCTCAGGCGTCAGGCGGAAACCACCAACAAGCACGCCGTTCAACTGGACGGTCATCGTTGAGAGGCTGGCGACCAGCAGGTCCGAATGGCTGAAAACGAGGGTCAGGTAGTTCTTATCGCCCACGGGGTAACCTCCGGGGCCTGGAAAGGCAAGATCAAGACTGCGCTGGATGCCCTTGACCGTGGTGTCGCCATAGCCCAGGCTCTTTAGGGTGATGTCGGGTGACGGGGCTGGCTTAGATGGTTGGACCTTAACTTCGGCTGGCTTGGCAGGCTCGGAGGTTTTGAGAGAATCCGGGGACTTTAGCGAGGCAGCCTCAGGCTGAAGCACCTCAGGAGTGGAAGCTACTTTCCTCGCTATTTTTATGTTGGATATTGTGATTGGCCCCGGCGAGTCGGCGTAAAAGGCGAGGGGCAGGATGATGTCGGGGCCGGAAGCTATAGGACGCCGTCCCTTCAGGTACTCCACGATCGCTGGAGCAAGGTCCCCGGCGGTCTTTGTACCCTTCAGTTCCCCCTGATTCGTCCATTCCCGCGTGCCGTCGTCCCCCACGTCAACGGCCACGTTCTTAACGGGATTGGGGCTGCTTGCAACATCCAGGAAAGCTGAGGCGACGGTCCAATCTGCAGGGAGCTTCAAGTAAACGATGTTGGGTGCGCCAGGGGTAGTCAAGCCAAGGACAAACTGGGAGGAGCCATCGGCGAGGGTGGTAATCATCGGACTCGGGGGATCGGCGTGCGCCACCTGGACAAGGAGACTCGCCAGCACTGCCAGGAGCAGCGGACGGAGGAGATGTCTACGCATAGGCCCCGAATATCCTGAACCAGGGTTATGGTTAGCTTCTTGCCAGAAGGGCCACGCCTCCGCAGATGACGAGCAGGGCCAGCCAGCGCGCCGGCGACACCTGTTCCCTGAAGAACGTGGCGGAGGCCACGACGACCAGGACATAACCCAGAGAGAGCATAGGATAGGCGTAGCTTAGGGTTACCTTCGATAAGATCAGGAGCCACAGGAGCGAAGAGAGGGCGTAGATGGCCAGACCCACAAGGACCATCGGCGTGGTCAGCGCCCGGATCAGGAATGAGCCAGGGCTCCCCGGCTCAACGTTCGAGACGCCGCTTTTTAAGGAAAGCTGGCCTAACACCCCCAGGAGAACTGAACCCAGGATCAGAGGCAACCACTTCACGCGTTGCTCCTTACGCTATCCCTCGCTCCAAGCTGGTCATACCCGGCTGTTCGAGGGCCTTCAGGCTGCTAAAGATACTATCTGATATACCCATGGATCGTCCAGTGCCACGCCGAAAAGGCTCCCACCATGCTCGCGCCGGAAGCTAATCCACCTAGCCAATTCTAACCGGCACCGGAGCCGCCGACCCTGGTGCCCAGGCTTTCGACGACCGCTTCAATCCGGCCAGGGGAATCCTCGATAACGCGGACTTGCCAGTCGGGGAGTTCGCGTAGGCAGGCTGAGAGAGGGATATCCCCTGAGTAAACGGCGGCCAGATGGAGGACCCCCTTTTGAAAGCTCTGTGATCTCAGTTCAGACAGACCCGGCAGCGCCCGCACGGCATTAAGAAACCTGGCGATGGTATCGAAATGTGAGAAGGGGGAGACGATAATTTCCATCCGATTATATCCCCAACCATCTGCTGGCGCACCGTCATTAGAAGGCCATCGGGATGTGACAGGGACGCTGATGGGGCGCAGGGCCTCCTGATTCAATTCGTCTGCGGCTCGCCGCTCTCCTTCGAGACGGCCCTCCTCTTCCTGGTCGCTTATCTCGCTGTCACTCCTTGCGCCTTCCTCGGCGCCGCTGGGGCTACTTTCGGCGGCGGCCAATGTTCGAACGTCCAGCAGCCGCTCGTAAAAAGAGAGGCGTTTGTTGGCCGCTTCCAGACTTTCGACAAGCTGCTGGCTCTGCGATCTGACCTCGCGGAAGGCCTTGCCGAACGTCTCCTGAAGGCTCGCAAGCCTCCCCCGCGTCTCCTCCAGATCCTTCGCCTGCCGCTGGAAGCTCTCTTCCAGCGACGTTAGGGCGTTGCCGGAGAGGTCTTCATAGTAGCTCAGCTTCTTATTGGCTTCGGCGAGGGCCTGCTCCAACTCGACGTTCCTCTTTCTTAAGACCTGGACCGCGTCGATAGCCCTATCCAGAAGGGCATCAAGTGCTTCCCGGACACCCCCTGTAATGCCTTCGCGCGCGCTTTCGTCACCTGCCATCTTGGAGAGCGACTCCTGACGACATACTGCCTTGACTTGAATAACCGACTGAGACCGACAAACAGCTTGCCATCCTTCCTTATATACCGCATATGCCTGAAACTGTAAACAAGCTAAAGGGGTAGATTCTGGGAATCTCTGGACTTCTGTGGCGCCGGCCTCTGATGGGGGATGCCCCTATTGCCATAAAGTATCTCGACATGCTACATTA
>JACQUE010000048.1 GCA_016210425.1 Chloroflexota bacterium
CGGGCTGTAACCCCCTCGTTCTCCAGGAGCTCCTTCCACATCTCAGCGACTATGATATTCGGGGCCTTCATGAAGAGAGTCCACATATCGCCCTATCGCCCCCCTACATCTTCAAGAGGTCGATCTCTTCGACGTCGACGTTTTCTCGATTGCGGTAGATAGAGATGAGGAGAGCGAGGCCTACCGCCGCCTCGGCCGCCGCGATGGTTATGACAAAGATGGCGAAGACCTGCCCCGTCAGCAGCGTCGGCGTGACAAACCGGGAGAAGGCCACCAGCGCGATGATCACCGCGTTCAGCATTATCTCGACGCACATCAGGATGACGACCACATTCCGCTTCGCCAGCACCCCATACATCCCGATAGAGAAGAGAACCGCAGACAGCACCAGGAAATGATTAAGCCCAACGCTCATCTATTTGTCCTTGACGATCGCTATCGCGCCAATCATAGCCGCCAGCAACACGATGGACGCAACTTCAAACGGCAGCACCCAGCCATTGGTTCTGTCGAACAAAGCGTTGGCAAGCGGTGCCGTCGTCGGCTGGATGGGCGACTCCGATGAGATGGACCAGTCGGTGAGGCCAACGGTGACCCATATCAGGGCGATGACCAGAGTCACAGCGACGATGGCCGCCGAGATGCTGAAGCGGCTGAAGCCTCCGGTCATGACGGGCCGGCGCGTCAGCATGACGGCGAAGATGATCAGGATGGAGATGGCCCCGGCATAGATGAGGAGCTGCACACCCGCTAGGAAGTCGGCGCTAAGGACGATGTAGATGCCTGCCACGCCGGTGAACGTGAGCACCAGCAGCAACGCGGCGTGGAAGATGTTGCGCAGCAGCACCACGCTAAGGGCAGCCAGGCAGGTGCCAACCGCCAGCACCCAGAACGCGAAAGCCGCTCCATCCGTTATCACAACATGCCCCTAAATGTTCCCCTCGGCGCCGGCCTGGCGCGGTTCTAAAGCTCTAGTATGAGGGCGTCTCGGCGGGCAGCGCCCCCAGCCGGCGTACCTCGGGAATGTCCGCCGAGCGTCTGCGCGGCATTCGGAAAGCCCTGCTCCAGGCGACGATCAGCAGTGCCGCCAGCGCGTAGTTCACAACCGCCAGGAGGGTCATCCAGACCGCAGGCGCCAGCGTCGTGTTATCGATAAGCAGTACCTCGACGGCGGTAACTAGGATATTAAGGAGCGACAGCGGGATCAGGAACTTCCACGCGAAGGCCATAAGCTGGTCGATGCGCAGGCGGGGCAGGGTCGCCCGCGTCCAGATGAACACAGCGAAGAAGATGTATATCTTGGCGATGAACCAAATCCACGGCGGGATGTACCTCTCGAGCCAGGGTATACCATGCCAGCCGCCGAAGAAGAGGGTGCTCATCACGGCACAGGCCGCCAGGATCGACGTGTATTCGGCCACGTAGAAGAGGCCGAACTTCATCCCGCTGTACTCAGTGTGATGGCCGGCCACGATCTCCTGCTCGGCCTCGATCAGGTCCACCGGCGTCCGGTTAACCTCCGCCGAGGCTGTTATGAAGAAGATGAGGAAAGCCAACGGCTGCACCGTTATGAACCAGGTGAACGAGCCGCTGCTCTGAGCCCGCACGATGTCCGTAAGGCTAAGCGAGCCGGCCAACAGGATAACGCCGACGAGAGCGAGGACGTTGGGGATTTCGTAGCTGACCAGGACCGCAACCGAGCGCATCGCCGAGATGAGAGCATACTTGTTGGAGGAGGCCCAGCCGGCCATAAAGACGGAGATAACGCTGTAAGAGCCGATGGCCACCAGGTAGAGCAGGCCGATGTTAAGGTCGGCGAAGGCCAGGTCCGGGCCGAAGGGGATCACTGCATAGACGAGGATCGCGGGAATGAATCCCACCACAGGCGCCGCGAGGTACGGCCACTTGTCGGCGTACCGCGGCATGATGGCCTCTTTGGAGAGGAGCTTGATGGCATCGACGATGGATTGGAGCAAACCCCACGGACCGACCCGGTTGGGCCCTCTGCGGATCTGGAATCTGGCAATTAGGCGCCGCTCGATCCAGACCACCATGAGCTGGCTGGGCAGCAAGAAGACGAGAAGGAGGATTGCGCCCAGGATCGCCGGGACAACGTAGGCGGTCCAGCCCGCCGCATGAGCGCTGAGCCAGCTACGGACGCTCTCGTTGACCTTGCCCAGATGATAGATGTAGAAGTCGCGCCAGTCCACTAGCGGTCCACCTCGCCCATGACGATATCGATGCTGCCGGTGATGGCTACCGCATCGGCGATCCGCCAGCCGACCACCATGTCACACAGCGCGGTGATGTTGATAAAGGACGGGGACCGTATCTTGAAGCGATAGGGAGCTATGGAGCCATCGCTGACAAGGTAGAAGCCTAGTTCGCCGCGAGGCGTCTCGCTGCGCCCATAAGCATCGCCGGCGGGCGGGTGGAAGAAAAGGGCCACCTTGGGCAGCGGGTCGCCGGACGGGATATCGCGGATGGCCTGCTCCAAGATACGCACGCTCTGGCGCATCTCCTGGACGCGCACAAAGTAGCGGTCGAAGGCATCGCCCTGCTTGCCCGTCGGTATATCGAAGTCGAAGCGGTCATAGACGCAGTAGGGGTCGGCCTTGCGAAGGTCCCACTTCACGCCGCTGCCACGCAGCACCGGGCCGCTGGCCGAGGCGTTTATCGCCTGCTCTCGCGGCAGGATGCCCACGCCGATGGTCCGCGCCCGCAGGATCTCGTTGCCGGTAAGAAGCTGCTCGTACTCGTCGATATAGCGTGGCATCTCCGCCACAAACCTGCGCACTGCCGGCCAGAACTCGTCGGGCACGTCCCTCATCACGCCACCCGGCCGTATGTAGCTGTAGGTGAGGCGGGCGCCGCTGGCCATCTCGAAAAGGTCTATCAGCTTCTCGCGCTCGCGCAGCATGTATAGGAAAGGCGTACCACTGGCGCCACAGTCGTCGATAAACGTGCCGACGCCGAAGAGGTGGCTGGCTATCCGTTGGAGCTCGGCCATGATCACACGCAGGTACTTTGCCCGCTCGGACACTTCGATGCCCGCCAACTTCTCAATAGCCAAGCAGAGGCTGAGGTTGCCCGTCATGGATGACAGATAGTCCATGCGGTCGGTGAAGGGGATGCACTGGGTGTAGGAGCGCTCCTCGGACAGCTTTTCGATGCCGCGGTGGAGATAGCCCATAATGGGCCGCATGTCCACGACCGTCTCCCCATCCAGGAGGAGCTCCATACGAAAGACCCCATGTGTGCTGGGGTGTTGGGGCCCCATATTCAACACATAGGGTTCGGTCTTCAGCATTCGCTTGCCCTACTCCACCAGGGCAGGTCGCTGCCCGTAGTTAAGCCCCAGGTAGTCCTTCCGCAAAGGGAAGTTGGCGTAGCCATCCCACATCAGGATGCGCCTCAGGTCGGGATGGCCGGTAAAGATGATGCCGAAGAAGTCGTAGACCTCTCGCTCCTGGAACTCGGCCCCCTGCCAGAGGCTGATCACTGATGGGAGCTCCGGCGCGGCGCGGTCATACAGCTTGGTCTTAACGACTACGCTGTGGTTGCGCGCGATGGAGGTCAGGTGGTAGACGACTTCTAAGTAGTCCATGTAATCGACGCCCGTGATGGAGGTGAGGTAGTCCATCTCCATATCGGGCGCCTCTTTCAGGAAACGGCAGACGTCCAGCATCGCCTCACTGCGGAGGTAGAGGTCTATACCGTCCGCCTTGACTACGGCGTTCGGCAGCACCTCCCGAACGCGGTTCGCCACCTGTTCACCCGAGAGGGATTGGGTCACTCAGCCTCCTAGCGCCACTCCAGGGCATCCTGCTTCCAGGCGTAGACCAGGCCAACGACCAGGATAGCGATGAAAACGATCATCTCTACGAGGCCGAACACCGCCAACTTGCGGAAGGCCACGGCCCACGGGAATAGGAAGACTGTCTCGATGTCAAAGATAACGAAGAGGAGAGCCAGATAGTAGTAGCGGAAGTTGAATTGAACCCAGGTGGGCCCCTCTGTGGGGACGCCACACTCGTAGACGTCTTCCTTTACGGGATCGGGGGCGGCAGGACGGATCCGGATCTTGCCGAGCAACCAGGAGGTGACTATAGCGCCCAGAGGAAAGAGGATAGCTACGATGAGCAGGATTCCAACATAGCCGAATTGGCCCAGCATCCAGCCCCCTCAGCAGTGGGACTTAGGGAGACCATAGCCCCCTTTTTCAGGGTGCCAGTATAGCGCACGGATTGCCGGAGCGCAACATTGCTGTGAAGAAATCCACTAATAGGCTGAACTAAGGCAGTAGAAAGGAAAGCCTGCCGGAGCGCTAGTGGTGAATGCGAGCAGACGTAACCAGCCATGCCGAGTCAACAGGTTGGCCTTCCCCCTCCGCCGAGGAGATCATCTCGATCCCGGGCTCCTGCAAGCAGAGCCGCTGTGGAAACAGCCGGGAGTTCGGCCTGCGGAACATCCAGGCCAAGCCCAGCGCCAGCGCGATAAGGAGCAGGCCGGCGACGGCATCTAAGAGGAAGTGGTTGCCGGTGGCTACTATGGATAGGAGCATGAAGGGAGGCACAAGCGCGCCTGCCGTCTTGAGCATCCGGTTCTTGGCGATGAAGAAGATGGCCCCGCTGGCCAGCAGCGTCCAGGCGAAGTGCATGCTGGGGACCGCCGCATAGGGGTTGTAGGCCTTGTGCAAGCCGGTGGAGTCGTAGCTTATCCTACCGAAGTTGGCCATCGTATCCACGAAGCCCAGGTAAGAGAAGTAGCGGGGTGGGGCCACCGGATACAGGATGAAGACCGTGAAGCTGATGACTGCGGAGATGATGAAAACGTTCCGAACGAAGACCCATCGGTGGGGATACTTCACATAGAGCCAGATCGCAGCCACCGCTAGGACCGGGTAGTAGAAGAAAGTATACACGCCATTAGCGAGGGTTATCAACAGGTCGCTCCGCAGGAAGAGATCCTGGACCTGTTTCTCAATGAAGATCCCCACCTCCTTCTCCAGCTTCATGATATCGGAGGCATGGTAGAAGGCGAGAACGGCCCTGTCCCCCAGCCCGATCCTCCCATATTCATAGAGGAGCATCACTCCAGCGATCAGGGCCACCTCGCGAAGGAGTCTCCTGATTGCCACCGCATCCTCCAGCCTGCCCTAATACGCCACCCGGCGCAGCTTCTGTCTAGAAC
>JACQUE010000044.1 GCA_016210425.1 Chloroflexota bacterium
AGGCCGTAGTCCTCTGGCTGAGACTTGTCCCGTCTCGTCTGTGGGCGCAATGAGGCGCGAGCGTTGGAGAAGGCGACGGCTATGACGCTGCCGAAGAAGCCCGCGACGAAGGAGAAGACGGAGAATATCAATGGCATATCGTTTACCTACCGAGCCTGTCTTAGATTATGCTACTTGCCTGAGTGGTTGCAAGAGGCTGCATAGGGGCGTGCTATAATCGGCGTGAAAGAGGTCACCATCTCCGGACGAGTGTGGACGCAATGCTCAGGGACATCTGGATAACAGCGGTCATCGCCATTGTTACGTACTTTGAGGCGGCCATACCCGTGGGGGCGCTGGTCGCCAGGGTCCTCAGGGGCAAGGGGTTTCATCTCCGGCGTTTTGGAACCGGAAACATCGGCGCCGACAACGTCGCAGCGGCGGTGGGCATTCTGCCTGCCCTGTTTGTCGGGCTCGCAACCGTCTTCCAGGGCTACACGCCTGTGGCCGTGGGCAGGTTGCTGGGACTGCCGGACATCGCCGCTATCTGCATCGGGCTCATCGCCATCTGGCGCTACCGCGGGCGCGCGATGGCCATATCCTTCGGCACGCTGCTGCCCTTCGCCCTCTACGAGTTGATATGGCTTGGGATACCCATCCTTGTCGGTCGCGTCATCCGAGAGTTCGCCATAAGCTTGCTGCTGGTGTTCATGGTCCTTCCCCTCTTCCTGTACTTCAGAGGACGCTCAATGGCCCTCGTCGCTTATGCTGGGGTCGTTTTCCTGTACATCGTTTATCGGAGGATGGAAGGCGTGAAGACCGACATCGCGGGTAAGAAAGGCAAGGAGCGCCGGAGGATACTCCTTGACCGCCTCCTGCACGACCGGAGGCCTCGCCGCCTTGGCGACGGCAGCCCCAGCGTTCGCCAGAGCACCATAAGCAAGACCAGCCCGGGCGAGCGGAGCTAAGATCCCGAGTTTGGGAGTCACGGAGGGGTAGGTGAGGGAGTTTCGCGGGCGGACGGCCAAGCCGAGGCTGTGGACAGGCAACTATAGCCTGACCATCCTGTCAACGCTGGCCTTCTGGACCAGCAACATGTACCTCTGGACGGTCCTGCCCACCTACGTCGAGGCCAAGGGCGGCAGCGAGTGGGCTGTCGGGATGGTGATCGGCTCCTTCAACCTCCTGCCGATCCTGCTGCGCCCGCCGCTAGGGCGCTTGGTAGACCGCTACGGCAGGCGCTCGCTGATGCTCCTGGGCACGCTCGTCGCCATCGGCTGCTCGGTCGCCTACGTATTCGCCGGCAGCGTGGCTGTCCTTTTCGCTCTACGCACCGTGCATGGGCTTGCCCTGGCCGCCTTCCCGACGGGTGCCGGCGCCCTCGTCGCCGACATCGCTCCTGCCGACCGCCGTGGCGAGGGGCTGGCCGGCTTCAATATGCTGCCCAGCGTGGCCCAGATGGCAGCCCCGGCCATCGGTTTTCAGCTTGCGGGAGCCTTGGGCTACAATGCTGCCTTCGCCCTCTCCGCCGCGACGGCAGCGGCAAACCTGGGAATCATGGCGTTTGTCAGGGAAGCGACAGGCTTTCGTAGCACCCGGGCCATCCCCAGGAACTCGCTCAGTCGCAAAGCCGTTCCCATAGCCGCGCTATTCCTTTGTGTCACTATCGCCTTCGGCGCTGTGAACGCCTTCTTGCCGCTCCTCACCGACGAGCGAGGCCTTGGAAACCCGGGCCTCTTCTTCACCATGCTAGGCCTCTTCTCGGTGCTGGCTTTTCCCCTGGCCGGCAGAGCCTCGGACGCTTGGGGACGCGCCAGGGTCGTGCTGCCGGGGCTCCTGCTGACCATGGGAGCCATGTGGATGCTGGCGGGGGCGTCGACCAGGTGGATGCTTGTGGGAGCAGGCTCGGCACTCGGCGCCGGCAACGGCCTGGCCCAGACCGGACTTATGGCCCTGGCCATCGACCGCTCTCCGCCCGATGAGCGCGGGGCTGCGACGGCCACCTTTCAGTGGTCATGGGACATCGGCGGCTCAGCCGGCGGTATGCTGATGGGGCTTGTCGCTGCGTCTATGAGCCTGGACTACGTTTTCTGGATCGTCGGGGCCATGAGCGCGTTAGGGCTGCTCTTCTTCTTGAGGCATATGAGATCGGGGCAGACGGCGCCTCGGCAAGGCATGGGGACGGAGACGAAAGGAGCGATGGAGTGATCAACCAGGATAGATTGAAGGAGCATCTTCTGGGGCTGCTGGCGACCGACAGCGTATCGCGCCACGAGAAGGCCATAGCCGAAAAGCTGCGTCGGGACCTAGAGGCGCTGGGAGCGGCAGTTGAGATGGACGACGCCGGTGAGCGAGTGAAAGGCGACTCGGGTAACCTGATCGCCAGGCTCTCGGGCGTTGTCGCGTCGGCTCCGCCGCTGCTGCTGGAGGCGCACATGGACACGGTTGTCCCCGGCGAGGGCGTGAAGCCCATCGTTCAAGGGCACATCGTCCGCAGCGACGGCAGCACCGTCCTCGGCGGCGACGACAAGACGGGCGTGGCGGCCATCGTAGAGGCAGTGCGCGCCCTGAAGGAGAGCGGCGCGCCGCATGGCGACCTGGAGGTGGTGTTCACCATCTGCGAGGAGGTAGGCCTGCTGGGGGCGAAGCATCTCGACGTCTCGCGGCTGCGCTCCAAGATGGGGCTCATCCTGGACAGCGACGAGGTGACACATCTTTACATAAAAGCCCCATCGGCAGAGGCCTATCGTTTCAAAATCCATGGCCTGGCCGCGCATGCCGGCATCTGGCCGGAGCGAGGCATCAGCGCCATCCGCATCGCCAGCGAAGCTATCGCTGCCATGAAGTTGGGGCGCATCGACGAGGAGACGACGGCCAACGTCGGCACCATCTCCGGTGGGGCAGCTCGCAACATCGTGCCCCAGTATGTGGAGATGAGAGGCGAGGCCCGGAGCCACAGCGAGGCCAAGCTGGAGGAGCAACGGCGGCACATGATGCGCTGCTTCGAAGAGGCGGCGGCGCGCCATCGGGTGGTCGTCGAGGGCGCTGAACACGCGGGTCGCGTGGAAACGGTAGTGGAGCGGGACTACGAACGGATGGACGTGCCTGAGGATGCGCCGATTGTTCTCCTCACGAAGCAAGCAGGGACAGACGTGGGCCTTGAGATAGAAACAAAGGCCACGGGTGGCGGCTCCGACGCCAATGTCTTCAACCGTAAGGGCATCGTATCGGTCATTCTTGGTACGGGCATGCGGGACGTGCACACCGTGAACGAGTGGCTGGACGTGCGCGAGGTGACGAAGGCGGCTGCCGTGGTCCTGGGCGTGATCCGCCTGGCCGCAGCCAAGTAGGGCATCGCTAGGACATGTAGTCCTCTCGCGGTGGACTAAAGATATCGAGGGCGAGCGAGGGCCCTCCGTAGTTTCGGACGCTGTGCTCAACGTTGGAGGGCACTAGATAGGCATCCCCTTTTTTCACAGTCCGCTTCACGTCGCCAATGATCATCTCGAACTCGCCCTCCAGTCCCATTCCCATCTGCTCGTGGGGATGGCGGTGAGTAGGTATGACGGCATCAGGCGAAAGGTGGACGAAGGAGATCATCGTCTTCTCTCCCCAGGCAACGCGTATCCTTACCCCTGGCGCCAGTTCCCTCTCCCTAAGGCTATCTTTCTCTATAAAACCCACTTCTACGCCTCCAACCCGTTGTCGCTAACTCTACTACTTGCCGATCAGGGATTCAATCGGGGGGCGATGAGCCAGGGGGCTTCGTCCTTAATTTGAGGCAAACCTGGCTGGGTGCTAGAATGATCCTGCCGGTCCGGCTTTGCGCCCCGTTAGAAGGAAGCAGGGGAGAGTTGACATAATGATATGTAGCCCGAGGGCGCTCGTGTAGCGATTATGGAGATAGACTTCAAGACGGCGATGGTCATCGCCGCCCACCCCGATGATTCGGAGTTCAACTGCGCCGGCACCGTTGCCCAATGGGTGGACCAGGGCGTTGATGTGACATACGTGGTGCTCTCGCGGGGGGACAAGGGGAGCGGCGACCGCTTGATGACGCCCGAGCTGCTGGCGGCTATGCGCGAGAGCGAGCAGCGAGCAGCCGCCTGTTACCTGGGCGTGAAGCAAGTCGCATTTCTGGACTTTCGAGACGGCGAGATTTGGGACTCGCCGACAGCGCGCGAGCGAGTGGTGCGGGCCATCAGGACCTACCGCCCCGAGGCCGTCCTCACCCATGACCCGGCTACCTACTACCACGGCGACCTCTTCCTCAACCACCCCGACCACAAGGCTACGGGTGACATTGCCCTGGCCGCCATCTATCCGCTGGCCCGCGATCATATGCACTTCCCCGAGCACCTTGCAGAAGGCCTGGAGA
>JACQUE010000050.1 GCA_016210425.1 Chloroflexota bacterium
AGGTCCTGCAGCCCGACAATCCAGTCGGTCTCGGCCAGCTCCAGGCAGGCCTCCATGAGCAGCTTCTCTAGGAATGGGTTGCCCACCTGCACCGTAGGGCGCAGCTCCATCGAGCGCTCGTCGAACTCGCGAGAGGCCAGGGTGTTGGCCCCGCCGATACCGTCGCGCCCCGTGTCGGCGCCCACCAGCATCAGGAGGTTGCCGGAGCCGCTGGCCCGCGCCCGCAGCAGCTTATCGCGGTGGGCGATGCCCAGGCAGAGGGCGTTCACCAGCGGATTGGCCGAATACTCGTCGGCGAAGACGACCTCACCGCCGACGGTGGGGATGCCCAGGCAGTTGCCATAGCCGCCGATGCCGTCGACGACGCCGGTGAAGAGATAGCGGTTGCGCGGCTCCGTGAGCGGGCCGAAGCGCAGCGAGTCCAGGATGGCGATGGGCCGCGCGCCCATGGTGAAGATGTCGCGCACGATGCCGCCGACGCCCGTCGCCGCGCCCTCCTTCGGCTCGATGGCCGACGGGTGGTTGTGCGACTCGATCTTCATTACCATCACCAGGCCGTCGCCGATGTCCACGGCGCCGGCGTTCTCCTCGCCGGGCCGCAGCAGTAGGCGGTCGTCCTCCATGGCGAAGAGGCGCAAGAGCGGCTTGCTGTTCTTGTAGCCGCAGTGCTCGCTCCAGAGGGCGCCGAACATCCCCAACTCCACCGGCGTGGGCTCACGCCCCAGTCGCCGGACGATAAGGTCGTACTCCTCCCTGGTGAGAGCTATATCATCGAGGACTCGTTGTGAGACTGGCATAAAGCTCCTAGGTCAAGCCAAAAGGCGGATAGCCGACGCAAAGCAGATTACTGTACATGTTCAGGCGTATGAAGAAACGGTTCACTCCGACACCAAAATCAAATAAGCCCTTCGGATATTGGCCCGTGAAAAGAATGGCAAAGAAAGCGATGAATGCCGTTACGGCATAGGCCAGGTAGTACGCGAGTCCTACGACGAACAAAGGGATGAGAATAATGCCCGTAAATAAGAGTCGCCATCGGGTTATCCGTGGCGAATACTCTACTTGTAGAGTGACGGGGTAATCGGCCTCGAAGGCGAAAGGCGGGTACTCATCCCTGAACAAGCTAGTGTAGGCGCCAACCCTCGCTGACCAACGACTAACATCCACCGCAAACTTGTGCAGACCTCGCGGATACCGGCCCGTGAACAGGATGGCCCACCAGGCTAGGAAAGATGTCACCGCGACAGCTATAGCCAGGCCATAGAGGACAATTTGGTGGGGCAAAGCCAAAAGCCATTTCACAAAGATGAGCCAGCGGGAAAGCCTCTCCGGATATTCGACAGTGTAGTTCACAGGGTAGGTCGCCGCTGCCATGTTCGAGTCTCCTCACGAACAATAAGGGCCCCGCCCGCTCCCTAATATCACCTCGATATCAGGCTTCCCACACCTCCTTTTCATGCCAGGATCGATTCCCATCCGTGCCGCCTATGAGCGGCTCGCCCGTGCGCCCCGGATGGGGCATCATGCCTCAGGTACGGAGGCCAGCAACAGGTTCTCATAAGAGACAGTAGTCAACTCTTGAAGGGTCATACGCTTGCTGGCATCGAGCACTTCCAGCCCGACGATATGCCCCTTGCTGTCCAAGTCCGCGGTAACCCCCCCTTCTATATCGATGCTGTCGGCTGGTCGCGCCTCTCGGAGCTCAATATAGAGGGCGTCGGCCTCAGGATCGTAGGTTATCCTCATGGCGCTTGCTCCTCTGGTCCCTTGCGTCGGATGGGCACCGTAACGACCACCAACGTTTCCCCTGCTTCCGCTATTGTAACACGCAAGTAACCCTCTCCATACCTGCGCCAGTGGTTCCTCCGCCCGTGGACGCTCTCGGTGACACGTTCAGGCGCGCTGACGCACATTTCTATAAAATGCGCTTACACCCCATTCTTTCGCATCCGACTACGGGCATGGCGGGTAAGGCGCAAGGGCTTGTCTTGCAAAGCCCCTAGCCCCTCGCCAGCAGCGAGCGAAAGAGACGCAGGCCATCCGAACCCCCCATGAGCGGCTCGCCGGCGCGCTCCGGATGGGGCATCATCCCCAGGACGTTGCCTCGCCTGTTCACGATGCCCGCGATGTTGTTGAGCGAGCCGTTGGGGTTGGCCTCGGCGGTTATCGCACCGGCAGCCGTGCAGTAGCGAAAGGCCACCTGGCCGTTGGCCTCCAGGTCGGCCAGCGTGCGCTCGTCGGCGTAGTAGCTGCCCTCGCCATGGGAGATAGGTATGCGCAGGACGTCGCCGACCTTGCACTGTGAGGTGAATGGCAGCGATGCATTCTCCACTCGCAGGTCCACCCACTGGCAGCGGAACTGGAGGTGGTTGTTGCGCATCAGGACGCCGGGCAGGAGGCCGGCCTCGCAGAGAATCTGAAAGCCGTTGCAGATGCCGATGACCAGGCCCCCATCGGCGGCGAAGCGCTCGACGGCGGCCATGACCGGCGAGAAGCGGGCGATGGCGCCGCAGCGGAGGTAGTCTCCATAGGAGAAGCCGCCCGGTAGGACGACGCAGTCGAAGCGTGAGAGGTCTGTATCCTTGTGCCAGACGTACTCGGCAGTCTGCCCGAGCCGCTCGTTCAGCACGTAGTGGCAGTCGCCGTCGCTCCAGGTGCCCGGAAAAACCACGATCCCATATCTCATATGAAGCCTGCTCTCACTCTAAGTATCCGGCCTCTTCTTGCCGCCCGGTAACACTCGAAATCCCAGATGGGCCAGCCTGCTCACCTGGTCGTCCTGGGGCTGCTGTGCCCCCTCATCGCCGGTTGTGGCGGCCCGTTCCCCTGCGACAGGCGCCGGGTACTCCAGGCGCGGGTGGTAGATGCCGCGCAGCACGTCCTTGAAGGCGCGGCGGATGATCTCCAGGTCGCGCAACGTCAGGTCACACTCGTCGAGCTGCCTCTCCTCCAGCCGCTCTGCGATGACCGCGTCCACCGTGGCGTCGAGCTGCTCCGGCGAGTGGTCGTCTTTGGAGCGGGCCGTCGCCTCAACCGAGTCGGCCAGCATGACGATGGCCGTCTCCTTGCTCTGGGGCTTTGGCCCAGGGTAGCGGAAGTCCTCTGGGTTAACGTCCAGCCCCTGCTCTTTGGCCCGACGATAGAAGTACGATGCAAGGCGGGTGCCGTGGTGCTCCGGGATGAAGGCGCGCAGCCTGGGCGGCAGCTTGTACCTCTCGGCGAGCTCCAGCCCGTCGCGGATGTGCTCGGTGACTATCGAGGCGCTCTGGCGCGGGTCCAGGCTCTCATGCACATTCACGCCGGCCATCTGGTTCTCGATGAAGTAGGCCGGTCGGCGCAGTTTGCCGATATCGTGATAGTAGCATCCCACGCGCACCAGAAGCGAGTCGGCGCCGATCATGTCGGCGGCACGCTCGCCCAGGTTGCCGACGATGATGCTGTGGTGGTAGGTGCCCGGCGCCTCAGTAAGCAGTCGGCGCAGCAGGGGCTGATTCGGCTGTGAGAGCTCCATCAGGTGGAAGCTGGTCGGCACGCCGAAGATATAGCCCATGAGCAGGAAGATGCCGACGCTGAGGATGGCCGACAACGACCCGTTGCCAAGGGAGACCGCTGAGAACCAGCCCAAGCGCGAGAGTTCGTGGGAAGGCGAGAACAGCCAGAAGGCCAGATTGACCACGATGAGGACCAGCGTCACGGCGACGCCGGCAACCGCAAAGCGATTGAGCCGCTCGCCGCGGCCCACGAAGAGGACGCCGGCGACGCCCGATAGCAGGTAAACGGTGGCCCTCTGCAGTATGCCCAGGGCCGAGATCTGGGCCAAGCCCTGTGAATCGGGGGAGATGCTTCCAATATACGCGACGAGGAGGCTCAAGACTGCCGCTGTGATGATGGCAAGCTGGGCGTCCAATAGCACTGCCACAAGTATTGGAGCCGCAGCGATGGGGAAGAGGAAGGCGTAGAGCTCTCGGCCGGGGATAAGGAGCTTGGCCGCCACCACGGCGCCGATGATGATGACACCCAGCAACAGGAGCTGTTTGGGTGTCGTGGGCTGCTTGCTCTCGATACGCAGGATGTAGAGGCCGAGGACAAGGGAGACAGCCAGGGCCAGGAGAGCCGCCCCAGTAAGGTCGTGCC
>JACQUE010000051.1 GCA_016210425.1 Chloroflexota bacterium
ATGCTGGGCAGCGACCGGCTGAAGCAGCAGGACGCCCGCGAGATGCAGGGCGAGGCCGTTATGGGCTACACCGGCGAGGACATCCTGGTAGAGAAGGACTTCTCTACGTTCACCGACGAGGACATCAAACAGCTACGCCGGATCATCGCTCGCCTGGCGCCCAAGCTGGCGACGACCATCAGCCGGAGGACCAAGGTCGACCGGCGCGGCGAGCAGATCGACTTCCGGCGCACCTTCCGCCGCAACCTTAAGCACGGCGGCGACCCGCTGGACCTGGCACGCAAGGAACGCAAGCTGAAGAAGCTTAAGGTAGTCCTCCACTGCGACGTCAGCGGCTCCATGGACCGCTACAGCGTCTTCCTCATCCAGGTCCTCTACAGCCTGCAGCGGGAGCTACGCGGCCTCGAGACATTCGTCTTCAGCACGCGCCTCATCGAGGTGACGAACATTTTGCGCACGAGGGAATTCCACAAGGCGCTTGACGAGCTACAGGACAAGGTGGATACCTGGAGCGGCGGCACCAGCATCGGGCGCTGCCTGCAGTACTTCAACCATCGCCGGGCGCAGCGCAAGATGACCACGCGGACGGTGGTCGTCGTCATCAGCGACGGCTGGGACAAAGGGGACGCGGGCATGATGCGCAACGAGATGCAGGTCCTAAAGCGCCGCTGCTACCGCATCATCTGGCTCAATCCGCTGCTCGGTAGCCCCGGCTACCAACCCCTCGCCCAGGGTATGCAGGCCGCCCTGCCCTACATCGACTACTTCCTACCCGCCCACAACCTGGAGAGCCTCATCAACCTTACCAAGACGCTGGCGTCACTTAGAAGAGGCTAGAGGGATGACAAGCCTCAACGTGATGCGCGCGGGGGAAGGTCAGAAAAAGGTTCTGGCCCGGCTCCTGGAGCTTTACCAGTACGATCTCAGCGATGTTACCGGCAAAGAGTTGGCCGAGAGTGGGCTATACGGCTATGTCTACTTGGACGACTACTGGCGCGAAGAGGGCAGGGAAGCTTACCTCTTTCTATCTGAAGGCAAGCTTGCCGGATTCGCTCTCGTCAACCGCTACGCCCTGTTGCCTGCTAACCAAGATGCCTATTCCATCGCCGAGTTCTTTGTGCTGAAAACCCATCGCAGGAGGAGCATCGGGACCGCCGCGGCTCGGGAGATCATCCGGCAGCATCAGGGCAAGTGGGAGATAAGGGTCTTCGCCAAGAACGAGGGGGCCATCGCCTTTTGGAGGCAAGTCATCCGTGAGTTAGGTGTCGAGTTCGTGGAAACGTTGCCGGGGGCGGAACTATGGCAGGGCGTTATCTTCTCATTTACTCTGTGAGGCCAAAACAAAAGCCAGCCGCTTGATTACGGCTGGCGCAAAAAAGCATCGCCTCCGTGAGGCGCAGTCATTCGACCCAGACGGCTCAGGAAGCCTTCGTGATGTCCTCTCGCTTGGGCTCCGTGGCGACCTTCGGTCCGGCTTCCTCCTCGCCCTTGATGGACGTCTTGAAAGAGCGGATCTCCTTGCCCATGATCCCGCCCATTCCGCGCAGCTTGCCGAAGCCGAAGAGCACGAGCACCACGACGAGGATAATTATCAGCTCGGGCGCTCCAAGGTTAAAAGGCATGGCCAACCCCTTGTCCAATAGTCAGATTGATGATACTCCCGCCCACCCACCAAGTCAATATGCCCCCATGCCTTCAGCACGTTTCCACCTTGACAAGAGCCTCCTCCGCCTTATAATTCCCCTAGATCACCCTTGCTCATCGTAATAAAGGAGATGCTGTGGCTATTCATCATGTAGTCTTCCTAAAGTTCAAGAAGGACGCCAAGAAGGAGGACATCGACCGCTTCATTGAGGAGCTGAACAAGATCCCCGAGATGAACCGCGAGATCAGCAACTGGATCAGCGGCTTTTCGCCGGAGCCTCGCTTCCACAACGGCGACTTCGACTACGGCCTCGCCGGAGACCTGCCCGATTGGGACGCCATGGACCGCTACATGTGGCATGAGTCCCACGTGCGCATGGGGCCCTTCGCCGCGCCCGTCAGTGAGTACATGCTCTCCTTCGACTTCCAAACCGACTACGTCCAGCCCAAGCGCTTCCCGGCCCGCCCTAAGGTGGCCAAGCTGCGCCGGCCTCGTCTCCCGCAGGGCAAGGTGCGTGTGCCCATGCTCAGGGGACGCAGGCCGGAGGTGGCAAAGGAGCTACTGGAGAAGGCCGGGCTCAAGGTGGGCAAAGTCGATACGGTGAAACGGGGCGTCTGGGCCATCGGCAGGGTGACCGGCCAGGAGCCGGCACGGGACGCGCTAGCGGACGCCGGCTCGGCAGTGGACCTGCTGGTAACCGGCGAGTATTGGATGAAGCCGGAGCTGCCTCCAGCATAAACTTTGGTTTCGTATGGATTGAGGGGAGGAATGCGGCTATGAGAAGGATGAGCTTCCTGAGGATGTTGCCCAGGCTGATCGGCTTCGGGCTGCTGGCGGCGGCCGTCGTCCAGGAGATGCGGAAGCCAGCGCCCGCCCGCACCTGGAACGGAAAGGTCGCTGGCTTCGTTCCCTACGACCTGCGTCTGCCGACCTTGCATCGGCTGCGCGACGCCTACTACAACCCAACTAACTCTAATCTCTTCACGCCTCAGCCGTTCGGCGTCGGCTGGACCATCAACTTCGCCACAGTCTATCGCTTCCTGCGAGGCCTCAGCGAGCGGGCGACCGAGGGTCAGAGACCACCCGGGCGCTAGATCGCCCGACCTACGTCGGCGGCCTGCTGGGTCGCTTCCAGTAGCTGGCGAGGAGCATAGGCGGAGCCGACCAGGTATATCTCCTTGACCTTGCCCTTAAGCGCGTCGTAGAGGCTGGTGTTCGGCACGCTGCCGCAGGCCAGCACCACCGTATCTATACCATCGATGCGCCGCTCCTGCCCGTTAAGGGTGTCGTAGACCACAGTTGCCCTGTCTTCGACCCGGCGGAGGGCTGTGAAGGTGCTGATCTTCACGCCCGCCGAGTTCAGCCGGAACATGACCATAGGCTTGGTGTAGCGTTCGATGTCGGCGCCCACTTGGGCCCAGTGGTGGATGATCTGGACGTTCTTCCCCCGACTGGCCAGGAAATCGGCGACGCTCGCGCCCTCGAAGTGGTCCTCCTCGCAGACGACCAGCACGTTCTGCCCCACCTGCACCTTCTCAGCGAGCACATCCCGCATCTGCACCACGTTCGGCCGGTCAAGGCCGAAGGCATCGGGTTGGCGGGGGACGGAGCCAACCGCGACCACGACGGCGTCTGGGCTCAGAGCCAGGACGGCCTCCGGCGTTGCCTCGGTATTGTAGCGCACATCCATGTTCAGCCTCTTAACCTGTTGGTTATGCCATCGCACCAGGTCAAGGAAGCCCTCCTTGGACGGCG
>JACQUE010000052.1 GCA_016210425.1 Chloroflexota bacterium
GAAGCTGACTGACGCCGACCTCGTCTTCACCGGCGAGGGCCGCCTGGACAGCCAGAGCCTCTATGGCAAGACAACCGTGGGCGTGGCGCGGCTGGCGAAGCGCCACGGCGTGCCGATTGTAGCGCTGGCTGGCAGTCTAGGCGAAGGACACGAGGCGCTCTACGGCGAGGGCATCGACGCGGCGCTGAGCATCACAGATGAACCGATGACGCTGGAAGAGGCCTCGGCTGAGGCCGAGCGCCTCATCGCCAATGCGGCCGAGCGGGCGCTGCGCCTAATGGCGGTGGGAGCGAAGCTAAGAGATAAGGGCCTGGAACTCCGCCTGGATGTCGATCTCTAATGCCAACTTGCCGAGCGATGACACAACGTCGGGATGCAGCGGTATCCCCTTAGCAAGGCGCTCTCGCTCCGCTTCCGCCTCTTTCTCGCCTGGTACCAGCACCCGCTCGGCACCCTCCACGGGTGGCGTTGCCCGCAGAGCACGCATCATCTCGTCCATCATCGCCTTGAAGTCGGCAGCGGGCCGGAAGGCGTCGATGCGGAAGGCGGCGAAGAAGTGCCCCATCTCGCCTGTCGTGCGGCTGAGCATCGTGCTGTAACCCATGCCGGAGAGCACGCCGCATAGGATGTCGACCAGGACGGCCAGGCCATAGCCCTTATAGCTGCTGAGCTCAGGCGTGGACCCTAGCGGTAGTAGCCCTCCACCCTGGCGGGTGACGAAGGGGTCGTTGGTGGGCTTACCGTCCTTGTCGACGGCCCAGCCGAAGGGTATAAGCTCACCTTTGCGCCGCGCCAGCTCCAGCTTGCCGCCCGCTACGACACTCGTTGCCATGTCCAGCAGGAAGGGCGGCTCCTGGCCGGCGGGGGCAGCTACGCTGATGGGGTTAGTGCCCAGCATGCGCTCGCGGCCAAAAGTGGGCAGCACCGACGGCACGGTGTTGGTCATCGATATGCCGATCATATCGTGGGGCAGCGCCATCATGGCGTAGTGAAGTGCCGCGCCATAGTGGCGGCTGTTGGTGACGGCCACGGCGCCTACCCCCACCTGCGCAGCCTTGGCGATGGCTATCTCCATCGCCCGATGCGCCACAACCAGGCCCAGCCCGCCGTCGCCATCGATGAGGGCTGTGGACGGCGTCTCGTGCACGACCCTTATCTGCGGGTTAGCCTTGATGGTGCCGTTGCGCAGGCCGGGCGCATAGCCGAAGTGCGTGCCTAGATGGGCCACCCCATGCGAGTCTATGCCCATCAGGTCGCCGTGCACCATGACCTCGGCAGCGATGACAG
Organism: Chloroflexota bacterium; assembly: GCA_016210425.1. Lineage (GTDB taxonomy): Bacteria > Chloroflexota > Dehalococcoidia > JACQUE01 > JACQUE01 > JACQUE01. Next base: position 1,288 of record JACQUE010000052.1, read on the forward strand.
CGTCCTCAGACGGCAGACCCAGGCGCTTGTAGGCCGCGGCCACAAAATCCCGTAGGCGTCCGTGGTCGAAGCGCCGGTACTCCTCGCTCATGCTAGATAACCTCGCGGCTGGCGGCTGCCCTCGCCTTAGCGACGACGGCAAGAGCGTCCTGAGCCGCCCTGGTCATGAAGCCGCTGTCGCCGCTGATGGCGATGAACTGGAAGCCCTCCTCGATGCGCCGTAACACCTCCTGACCGCTGCCCGTGTGGATGCCGGCCGGGACGCCGTGGCGCTTGCCGGCCTCCAGAACCTTCGCCACTGCCGCCATGTGGTCGGGATGCGGGTTGTCCAGCCCTATAGGCAGACCCATGGAGGCGGCCAGGTCGTTGGGCCCGATGAAGAAGGCATCCACGCCCTCCACCGTCAGGATGTCGTCGACGTTACGCACGGCGTCGATGTGCTCGATCTGGACGATGACGGCGATCTCCTCGTTCGCGTGCTCCGGATAGTCGGCGCCCGCGTAGAGCGCCTTGCGGCCTCCGCCCATGCTCCTAAAGCCCTGGGGCGGGTAGCGCGAGGCCTGCACGGCGCGGATGGCGTCCTCTCGGCTGTTGATCATGGGCACTACCAGGCCGTAGGCCCCGGCGTCCAGAGAGCGCTTGATGAGTATGGGGTCGTTCCAGGCGAGGCGAACCATCGGGATGGTGTCGGTGGTGGAGATGGCCTGGAAGATGGACTGGAGCATCCCCAAGTCGATGGCATAGTGCTCCTGGTCGACGGTCAGCCAGTCGAAGCCGGCGTGGGCCAGCATCTCAGCGGAGAGCGGGCTGCCCAGGTTGAGCCAGGTGCCGACCGTCGGCTCACCGCGCCGCCACTTCTCCTTCACCGTGTTTTTACGCATTTAGACCTCCTAATCTCGGTCACCCCGACCGTGTCTAACGAGCGAACCTTGTAGGGGCAGTTCGCGAACCGCCCCAACCCTTTCTAGGCTGTGGTCATGATAGCATCGAAGCAAGAGGCATACAATGCTAAGGATGACCCTGCCGTAGCGCCGCCTCAGCGACGCGTCTGCCCAGGGCTCGCGCCTGCTCCAGGTCCTCCGGCTGGACGCTGCCGCAGGCCGTCGCCCCGTAGTAGGAGCCTGAGGTGAGCATACGCGGGCTCCAGGGCAGCCCGGCGATGAGCATGCCGCCGGCCAGCATCCAGTGCAGCAGGCTCAGCAGGGTGAACTCGGTGCCGGCGGAGCGCGAACGGCTGGTTGTGAAGGCGGCCCCGATCTTGTTCAGGAGCGCCCGCTCCTCCCAGAGGTCGCCCAGCGAGTCCAGCCACAGCTTCAGCCTGCCGGTGATGCCGCTCCAGTTGGGGCAGCCCATTATGATGGCGTCGGCGGCCACAAGGTCGCCCGGTTGCGCCTCCTCGATCCGCCTCAGACTAACGCTGGCACCTGCCACATCCTCTGCGCCACGCGCTACGGCCTGGGCCAGCGGCTCGATCATGGAGCCTGTATTGTCGTAGATTATCAGGACGCTAACAGCCACTTCCCCTAGCTCCTGCTGCTTGGTTCTGCCGCTGGTTCCAACAACGAGCCAAAGAAGGGCAGCGCCGCTTGCAGGTCCTGGAAGACGAGCGTCGGCTGGTGCTGGGCGAGCTGCTCCGTGGAACTGGGGCCGGTGGCCACCCCTATCGTCCGCGCGCCGTTGGCCTTGCCCGACTCGATGTCATGCGCCGTGTCGCCTATGACATAGATATCTTCAAGGGCGAAGACGACGCTTGCTGCCTCCTGACAGCGCCTGATGGCCTCAGCCACCACCTCGGCCCGGACGATGGTTTCATCGCCAAAGCCCCCCTCCTTAAAATACCCGGCCAGCTCGTAGCGCTCCAGCTTCATCATGCCGGAGCGGCGGAAGTTGCCTGTCGCCAGTCCTAGATAGGCGTGCTTGTGGGAGGACAAGAGTTCCAAGAGATCCATGACTCCAGGCAGGACCCTACCTGAGGCCTCGTAGAGGAGCCGGCCAAGGTGAATGAAGTAGGCTTCCTTGAGCTGGGCAATGACCCTGTCGCCATCGGAGATGCCGTGCAGCGCGATGGCGTCTTTGACGATGGCGAGGTCGGTACGCCCGGCGAAGGGGATGCCGTTGAAAGCATCGGTGATGCCAAAGAGCTCATAGAAGGCGATGGCCATCGAGCGGCTGCCCGCGCGGGCAGTGTCCACAAGGGTGAGGTCTATATCGAAAAGGAAGAGTCTAGGCTTCAGATTTACCTCCCTCCAAGTGTTTGAGGTCAGCTTGCTCCCTATGCAAGCCCGCCCATGAATCCGGACCATTCGGGAACGGACAGCATAGAGGCCATAGTCGGTATTGCCACAGTGAGGTCCGGGAGGAGCAACGTTGGCTGGTGGGCAGCGAGATCACCGTGGGACGAGGAGCCCGTGGCGACGCCGATGGTGCGGAAGCCATTGACCCGCCCGGCTTCTATGTCGTGTGGCATATCGCCCACCACAAACACATCCTCCCCGTCGAAGACTTCGCCGAAGGCCTCCTCGCAGCGGCGAGCGGCTGCCGCCACTACATCCACACGCCGCAGCAGCCCGTCACCGAAACCTCCCTCGGAGATGTGCTCGATAAGCCCGAAGTGTTCCAGCTTCAGCAGCGCACAGCACCGGAAGTTACCCGTGGCGATGCCGGCATAGAGTCCAGGATGTCCGTCTATCCACTGCAACAGATCGGCGGCGCCAGGCAGAGGCCGCCCCTCCGTCGACTCGGCGAGGGCCTTGCGGAGATTACGGACGTAGACGTCCGTGAAGGAGTCTATCGCCCGGCTCCAGTCGCCGTCTTACACCAGGCCCCGGCTCGCCAGCGCCTCCCGCACCAGGCTGAAGGCCGTGCCCGCACCCAGGCGCATGCCTTTCAACCCATCGCTGATGCCGAAGACCTCCTGGAATGCCCGACTCATTGCCGGCCCGTCGGCGCGAGTGGCGATTAGAGTTGAATCTATGTCAAAAAGGAAAAGCTTCGGCTTCAGGATCTGCCTCCCGCGGCTCTGGCGCCGATCAGCAATGTAACATTAACCCGTCCCCTGCACAAGTGCAGACGGGGCAAGCAGCGTGATATCCGCGAGGGAAACGCTTAATAGTGTGGGAGGGGTGCTCAGATAAGCTATTGCGTCGGGCGTTGCCAAATCTCACATATGGGGTTAATATTTCATGTGAATTATTCGCAAAGATGGCTCTCGCCGGTTTCGGCTAGCCGGCGAGACGCACCAGCTATGTCAGGGCTGTGTCGTCTATAGGCAAGAAGCTTGAAGGAGTAGCGCTTGAAGGCCTATCTCTATAATTTCCTAGCAGCCCTGCGTGCAGCCGACAGGGTTCGCGCCAACCGGTTGATTGGCGATGCCCTCGCGGAGGCCATAGCCCCAGAGCAACTTTTGGACCAGGTTGTCATCGCCAGCCTCAACGCTCTAGGCGAGGGCTGGGAAGACGGGTCGGTCTCCCTCACGCAGGTCTATATGGGCGGTCGAATCGTCGAGGAGGTCATAGAAAGCCTCCTGCCTCGGTTCGGCAAACATCCGCAGACCTGGGGCAAGATCGTCATCGGGACGCTGGGCGACCACCACGGCCTGGGGCAACGCATCGTAGGGAGCTATCTGGCATCAGCGGGAGCCGAGGTTGTATCTCTGGGCCTGGGAGTGAAACCAGCAGTCTTCGTAGAAAGGGCGATCGCGGAGGATGCCGATCTAGTCGCCATCTCTGTCCTGATGTATCATTCTGCCCTAGAGGTGCA
>JACQUE010000012.1 GCA_016210425.1 Chloroflexota bacterium
AGGCAGAGAGATGCTTCACTTCGTACAGCATGACAATTAGTCACTCAGAGCCGTATTTTCGTAGCAATCGTCCATGTCCCCTTGCGCGGGACACCCCGCTGGATGAAAACGAACCTGATCTCACGGCAACGCGCCCGTATCATGTCACCCTTGTGGCGTAGCCGAAGGGTCCGGATTCTTCGCTGACGCTCAGAATGACGGGTTAGTGCTGCGCCTCCATCATGAGCGGCTTCCCCTACACACGCTATTTTCGGAAGAATGACAGTTCATGTGGTGCCACGAGCCCGTCTAGCAGGGGGCGGTTCGCCACCCGCCCCTACATCATCATCGAGCCGGTTTAGCGGCTGCCAGGAGCGCCTACGCCCTCCGCCTCGATGTGGGCGAAGCCCATGGTGTAGAGGTTGGCGTAGAGGCCGCCGCGGGCGAGGAGTTCGGCATGTGTGCCCACCTCCACGATGCGCCCGTTCTCCAGCACCACTATGCGGCTGGCCGAGCGGATGGTGGAGAGGCGGTGGGCGATGACGAAGGAGGTCCGACCCTCAAGCAGGCTGCCCAAAGCCTTCTGGATTAGGAGCTCCGTCTGAGTATCCACGGCCGCCGTGGCCTCGTCGAGGATGAGTATGCGCGGATCGGACAGGAGGGCCCGAGCAAAGCTGAGGAGCTGGCGCTGACCCCCACTCAGGTTGCCTCCCCTCTCTTGCAGCGGCGTGTCGTAGCCCTGGGGCAGGCGCATGATGAACTGATGGGCGCCCACGGCCTCGGCGGCGGCGATGATCTGCTCATCCGTGGCCTCGGGGCGGCTGAAGGAGATGTTGTCGCGGACGGTGCCGGAGAAGAGGAACGGGTCCTGCAGGACGATGCCGATCTGGCGGCGCAGCGACTGTTGAGTTACCGAGCGCACGTCGTGCCCGTCGATGGTCACCCGGCCCTCGCTCACGTCGTAGAGCCGCATCAGGATGCTGACCATGGTGCTCTTGCCGGCGCCCGTCGGGCCGACGAAGGCGACGGTCTCGCCGGGCTGCACGTCCAGGTTGATGTCGTGGAGCACCTCGACGCCCTCGTCGTACTGGAAGGAAAGGCTCTCGTAGCGGACGTGCCCCTGGATGGATGGCATCTCCACGGCGTCAGGGGCGTCGACGATCTCCGGCTCCACGTCCAGGAGCTCGAAGATGCGCTGGCCGCCGGCCATGGCCCGCTGGATCTCCGTGTACTGCATCACCAACATTCTGACCGGGTCAAAGAAGCGGCTGACGTACATGGCGAAGGCTATCAGCACACCCACCGTCAGATCCTTGTCCAGCACCCGCATGCCGCCGAAAACAATGGCCAGGGCCGTGGAAAAGGAGACAAGTATCTCGACAGTGGGCTGCATGATGGCAGCGAGGCGTCCCGCCCGCAGGTTGGCCTGCAGATGGGCCTCGTTGGCCTGGTCGAAGATCTGGGTATTGATGTCCTCACGGGTGAGGCTCTGGATGACGCGTACGCCCGAGATATTCTCTTGTAGCCCGGCATTCACCACGGCGATGGCCTGTCGCACGCGCATGAAGGCGGTCCTGGCATAGTGCTGCCAGAACCTGAGGATAACCACCAAGAGGGGAACGGTTGAGAGCGTGATGAGGGCAAGCTTGACATCATAGCTGAGCAGTATCACGACGACGAAGCCCAGCTCCAGGAACTGGTCTATCACGCTGAGGACGCCCTGGGTGAGGAGCTCCTGCAACGTCTGCACATCATTCTGGACGCGGGACATGAGCCGGCCGACCTCGCTCTTGTCAAAGAAGCGCAGAGAGAGGCGCTGGAGGTGGTCGAACATCTGACGCCGCATGATGTAGAGGACCCTCTGCCCGACCCCAGCCATGACTGTAAGCTCCACATATTGCGCTACCCAGAGGATGGCGCCGTTAGCCATGATGAGGATGACAATAACGGTAAGCCGTCGCAGGTTTCCACCGCCGGTGAGGCTGTCGATGGCACGTTGGACTAGGGCAGGGGTGATAGAGTTCGCGGCCGCAAAGATCACCAGTGCCACCAATGCCACCACGCAGCGCCACTTATAGGGCCCTAGGTACTTGACCATGCGGGACACAACCCGCTGGTCATAGACCTTTCCCATCGCCTCGTCAAAGTATGGGTCGTGGCGTGGGTCGCCCCTACCCGTAGGCGGCCCAGCCCCATGCCAACCCATTCCTCCACCGTACACGCCTTACTCCTTGCCGGTTACTCGCTTACCGCCACCCGGCTATGCTCCCGACTCGTGGGCGGCGCTGCCTACCAACGCCTCCTCCTGGTCACGGAGCTGCAGGTCGTAGATCTCGCGGTAGATGCCGCCCCTGTCCATGAGATCCTCATGGGTGCCCCGCTCCACAATGCGGCCCCTCTGCAGCACCAGGATCTGGTCGGCGCTCTTCACCGTCCGCAGCCGCTGAGCGATGACGAATGTCGTTCGCCCCCTCATCAGCTCGGCCAGGGCCTTCTGAATGAGATACTCCGTCTCCATGTCCACGCTGGACGTGGAGTCGTCGAAGATGAGTATGCGCGGGTCCAGCAGCAGCGTGCGGGCGATGGCCAGGCGCTGCTTCTGCCCGCCCGAGAGTGTGACGCCTCGCTCGCCGACCCATGTGTCGTACCCCTCAGGGAGGCTATCGATGAAGTCGTGCAACTGGGCGGCCTTGGTCGCAGCGATGATCTCCTCGTCGCTGGCATTCACCGAGCCATAGGCGATGTTGTCGCGGATGGTGGCCGTGAAGAGGAAGATGTCCTGCTGGACCATGCCGATGCAGCGCCGCAGGGAGTTCAACGTCACATCCCGTATGTCGATGCCGTCGATGGTGATAGCCCCTTCGGTTACGTCGTAGAAGCGGGGCAGGAGGTTGATGACGGTGCTCTTGCCGCTGCCCGTCGCCCCCAAGAGGGCGATGATCTGCCCCGGCTCGGCCTCGAAGTCCACACCCCGCAGGACTGGGCTCAGGGCGTCGTAGCCGAAGGAGACATTGTCGAAGCGTACACGCCCCTGGATGTCACGCATCTCGATGGCGGTGGGCTTCTCCTTCACCGCCGACTCGGCATCCAACACCTCGAAGATGCGCTGGCCCGAGGAGATGGCCCTGGCGATGATGTTGGCCATGAAGCCCATGGTGCGCACCGGCATGGCCATCATCACCAGATAAAGGTTGAAGGCGGCCAGTTCACCGATGGCCATGCGCCCATCGATCACCTGGCGACCGCCGACATAGAGGATAAGGGCCGAGGCACAGAGGAGGATGAAGGTCATAAAGGGCGTGTTGAAGGCCTGGATGCGACTGGAGGTGTAACTTCGGTCGTACAGATACTCAGCCTTCACAGCCCACTTGTGGCTCTCGTCCTTCTCCCTGGCGAAGGCCTTCACCACACGCATGCCCGAGAGGTTCTCCTGCAGCATGGTGCCCAGGTCGGCGATGCCCTCCTGCACCTGCAACCAGATCGGGCGAAGCTTTAGGCTGGTGACAATAGCTCGGTAGGCGACCAGCGGCAGGCAGAGGAAGACGACCAGGGCCAGGAAGCCATTGAGCGAAATGAGGAGGTAGGTCACGGCGATGAAGAGGACCGTGACGTAAGTAATGCGCAGCGTGCCTGCGTTGGTGAACATGCGGGCAGCCTCGACGTCGGCGGTGGCGCGAGACATAAGCTGGCCCGTCTGGGCCTTGTCGTGGAAGGCGAAACTCAAGCGCTGGAGGCGGTCGTAGATGGCGTTGCGGATGTCGTAGGCCACGGACTGCGAGAGATACTCGCCCAGATAGGTCTGCCAGTAGCCGAAGAAGCCGCGCAGGAGAGCGGCACCCGCGATGAGCAGGGCCATCGTGACAAGGGTAGTCATGTTGCCCTGCACCGCTAGCGTCTTGGCGTCGAAGCCCAGCCCCTTATCGATAGCCTCCTTGACGAGCCAGGGCCCGGCCATCTGAAACCCGGCCGTGGCGAAGAGAGACAAGAGGGCCACGGCAACTCCGCGCTTGTATGGCCGGAGGAACCCCAGAAGCCTAATCAGTATCCAAACGTTTCGCAGCCGCTGGCGCATAGCCTACTCTCACCTTACGTAAACGTTATTATACGCACACCTGCCAGCTAGCGCAAGTGTCTCTTTGGTGAAGCAGGCACAGCCCGAGCGCTTTCTAGACAAATGTCTAGGCCTTACGCGCCCCGAAAATAGACAGTTCTGTTCAGCATAAATGAACGAATTGTAGGATAGGCAGGCAACCCGGCACATACTATCATCAAGATGAAGGTCCGAGGCAGGACCAGAACCGGACAGGAAGGGGGCAGAAGATGAGCGGAATAATTTGGGTTCTGGCGTTGATCGGCTACGGAACGGCGGCTGTCCTAGGCCTGAAATTGATGCTCTCGGGGGCTGTGACGCTGTTTCCGCAGGTAGACAAGGCCTACGTGAGCGCCCACGCGGCTGCGCCCAAGGCCTCCGAACTGCTGAAAGGTTCCACAGGGCTGCTGGTTGGGCTGTTCCTGTTCCTGCAGGGCGCGGCAGTGTTGGCCTGGCTGCTCATGTGAGATGGAACCGCGGCAGGCACCCATGGCCGCAATGGTGAGGGCGCCGGGATTCCGCGAGACGATAGCTTAGAAAGGAGGGGGCAGATGCATCCGGCAGGACTCTTGTTGGCTATGACTTCCTTTTGGTCTATTTCGGCAGTCGGCGTCTACCTCATGGTCGTAAGCATCGGCGGCCTGCGGAGCCACGCCGGCAGGGGTGGCGCCGCCAGCATCAGTGGCCGGTTGGTCAAGGTGCGGGAAATGGTGATGCTGGGGCTGGGCCTGGTACTCGCAGCGGAAGGAGTCTTCTTCACCTACGCCGTCACATACGGCCTCTGGTAACGCTCAACTCATCAACCTCCGCGAGACGGCCTTGCGGCAACCCTGCAGGGCCGTCTTCCTTTGCTCCTATATGCAAGCTATCCCCGCGACATGTTATTATTAGCTGCGTTTTCTGAGCGAGGCGAACGGAGGGAAACAAAATGCTTGATGGGCGCAAGAGACCAGGGATGCCCGAGTATTTCATGGGGATTGCCCTGGCCGTGCGCAAGCGCGCCAACTGCTCGGGTCGTAAGGTGGGGGCCGTCGTCGTCAAGGACAATCGCATCCTGAGCACGGGCTACAACGGGACGCCGAGCAAGCTGCGCAACTGCGAGGGCGAGATGGGCTGCTCCCGCTGCGCCTCAGGGGGTTTCGAGCCGGGGACCGGCTATGACCTCTGCATCTGCGTCCACGCCGAGCAGAACGCCCTGCTGGCGGCCGCCCGCTTCGGCGTCGCCGTTGAGCGCGCTCAGCTTTACACGACGCTCCAGCCGTGTCTCAACTGCCTCAAAGAGATCATCCAGGCGGGCATCCAGGGCGTACGCTACCTACACCCCTGGTACCTGAACGTCAGTGAGAGCGTGCGGGCGGGTGTCGAAGCGGATCGCCGCATCCTGGAGACCGCCATCAGCCGCGACGGCTTCTACGAGCAGCTAATCATCGATGACCCGGAGATGGAGTGGGCCCTGGGCAAGAACAAGCAGTAGCGGAGAGAGCGATGCCAACAGCGCGATTGAACGGCATAAACATCTACTACGAGGTAGCGGGCTCCGGACCACCTATCGTACTCATACACGGCTTCGCCGACTCAGCGGCCATCTGGCGCTCCCAGATCGAGCTGCTGGCAGCCCGCCATCGCGTCGTAGCTTGGGACCTTCGCGGTCACTGGCGCACCGAGAGCCCTCAGTCGCCAGAGGCCTACACGATGCAGGCCATCTGTGACGACCTGCGCAGCCTGCTGGACCACCTTGAGATAAGCCAGGCCGTGCTGGTGGGGCACTCTATGGGCGGGTACGTCTCGCTGCGTTTCTACGATGGGCACCCCGAGCGCGTGCGAGCCATGGTGCTGGTGGCAACAGGCCCCGGCTACCCCAATCCGCAACATAGGCAGGAGTGGGCCGATTCGCAGGTAAAGCTGGCGGAGCGCCTAGCGCAGCGAGGGCTGGATACGGTATTCACGCCCCAGACCAACGGCATCGGCACAACGACGGCGGGAGAGCGGCCGCAGCACCTGGTGCGGGGCATAGCCTACACGGCCCGCGGCGTCAACACCGATGCGCCCCCAGCGAAGCTGGAAAAGGTAGCTGTGCCGGCCTTTGTCATCGTGGGGGAGCACGACAGTTTCGTGAACGCGACAGGCTACATGGCCGCCAAGATCACCGGCGCCCGCAAGCTGGTCATCGAGGGCGCGGGCCATTTCTGCCACACCGAGCGGCCGGAGGTATTCAATAAGGCGCTGCTGGAGTTTCTGGACAGCCTGCAGGACGGCAGCAGAGACAAGTGAAAAAGGGGCTGCCACTTCGGCAGCCCCTTACAATGGTCCGAAGATGGCGACGCTTTAGAGGCCCGCGGGCACGGGCGGCGTCTCGGTGCCACCCCCGTCCTTGCCCCACTTATTCTCGATAGCCGTCCGGATATCCTTGAGCGTCCTGCCGTCATCCAGCCACTTGGCGACGTCTGCAGCCTCTCCAACACAGATATGGCAACCCGACGCGTGCTCGTTGAAGTCACCATCGGGCTTAAAGAAGCACTCCTTCAGGCTCTGATGGCCCTCAGCGCCGCCACAGCCGCAGTAACAGGGTATGTACTTTATCTGGTCCGGATACGCGACGGCTGCCTTGTAGCCAGCCAGAACGGCAGCGGAGTTGTAGGCGTAGGCTGGGAACTCCCTCTCGCCCGCCTTGCCCTTGCCTCCCGCGCTGACGCCCCAGGCCAGCACGCCGCCGATGGCTGCTACGGCAACCACGATTATCAAGATCGTGCCCAGGGACAAGAAGCCTCCCTTCTTAGGACGACTGCTTGCCTTTGTCCTGGCATTCTTTCCGCGCGCCTGTTGCCCTGGTTGTCTTGGTGGCATGCTATGTCTCCTTTTCTTGATTCGGCCACAACCTGGCCAGGCGGGTTCCCCGCCCAATAAACCCTATCTCTAATGCAATATCACGCCCGCCGGCTGCAGGAACAAGATCAGCAAACCCACGGCCAGCAGTCCGGCCAGCACCATGTGAGGAAGCGCGACCGCAAAGGGCCTCTCGGCGCTCTGCCGTTTCGCAATCCGCCGGATAGAATACATGGCCAGCAGCGCTCCCGCAAGTGTAATTAAGATCTGCACCACGACGATCGGTGTATCAATCGAATAATGCGATCCCTTCACAGTGGGGCCGACCTGGAACGGATTCAAGCCAAAGGATAGGCCATTGATGCCTATCTCCGCCGATCGCTTCCAGTGGGCCGCTAACCTCAGAATGGGCACCCCCAGATACCCTCCCAGGACAACCGGTATGTATCCATACGCGAAAGCGATGGGCTCACCGTCCGCATCCTCATCGGCGGAAGCCTGGGAAAGCGAGGATGCCAGGTGGTAGGCGGCAACGACCAACCCGATGAGGAGCAGCAACGATATCGAGAAGATGAAGTCGTAGTTGCTCACGGGGAAGCGGGCGGCCGCCCACTTCATGTAGTTGGGGTAGATGCGTGTGGTCTGGACGACTTCCACAAAGGCGATGGCGACAAGCGCCAGAATGAACAGGGCCTCGCCCCGGATAGGCCTCCTGAGCGCCCATATCTCCCGCCCCGGCGCCTTCGTCGCCAGACGCATGGAACTGTTGCGGCAGCTCTTCACACAGCGTGCGCAGAGGTTGCAGTTTCGGTTAGTGTCGAGGGACATGGGGAGCTCGTGCATCGGGCACTCGCGGTATTCCTGCTTTAGGAGCTGCGCCTTGTCCACGCGGCACTGCGTCAGACAAGCCCTACGGTCGGGGCGCAGTCCCAGGGGCGCCACCATCGACAGCAGCCCTCCGAACGTCCCCAGAGGGCACAGATAGCGGCACCAGGTGTGGCCACGGTAAAAGACGGCGGTCGCTACCGCGGCCACCAGCAGGGCCACCAGGAAGATGGCTGTTTCCTTGGGCCAGCAGCAGATGTGGCGGACCATGGCGGTCCAGAAGAGGCCGAGGAAGAGGGCGGCCATGATCCAGACGCCGTACTTTCGGAGGAACAACGAGGGCAACGCGCGCCTGCCGGGCAGAACCTTATGGGCCAGGGAGATCGATGCGCCGATGGGGCAGATGCTGCACCAGAGCCTGCCGAACAGGACGAAGGAGAAGGGGAGCATCTCCCACCACAGCCGCCACGTCACTACTATGGCGACGTTGTCCTCGCCCATGCGCGGGCCGAAGAAGCCATAGAAGATGATGAAGCCGAAGACAACTGCGGCGATGACCTGCAGCACGACCGGATACAGCCTGCTGTTGAAGACAGCCTTGACTGGGCCGAGACGTAGCAGGTCGTAGCCCTTGCCCTCGCCGGCGATGGCCTGGTAGACTCTATCCTCTCTGGCTTTAGTTGTACTAGCCATCTCTCGTGCTCGCCATGAAGGTGTCATTCCGACCGAAGGGAGGAATCTTGCCCTTCGAACCGAGACCGCTCGGTTGCACTGACGATCTCCCAAGCTGTCATGCTGAACGAAGTGAAGCATCCGGCCTGTTTGGAACGGGGCTTTCGGTGCGCTGCGACCAGAAGCCCCTAGCTTCGTTCACGGTGACACGGTCTTCATATTTCGTGGCGCTCCTCTCCAATGGGACATGAACGATCCCGAAGGCGGAAGCAGAAGCACAAGGAGGCTAATATGGAAAAGCAGGAACTAGTC
>JACQUE010000056.1 GCA_016210425.1 Chloroflexota bacterium
GGCAATGAAAGCCTGATTAAGCACAACGACTAACTTCATCCACCATAAGTCTAATAAAGAAAAATTACCCTAGAGAACAGCGGCAACAGCTATGATGGTGCCGCATAATGTCGAGACCGCCAGATCGCTCTCGCCCTGCGATAGCCTCCCCAGCGCTTCCTCAGCCGCCGCAGACACGGTCTCCTCGGGGATGTCGCCATAGAGGTAGAAGCCGCCAGGGGTGGCCCTGCCGGCGAGCCGCACCGCCATCCCCAGACGGTTTACAAGAATCGATACAGTGGCGTGCTCGAGGGCATGGTTCTGCCGTGTGGCATCGAAGACGTTCGTACGCATGCTGTTCCTCCTGCCTCTACCCTCCCCTAGCTTTGCCTAAGGTTCCTCGGAAAGCTCCGGCATGGAGCCTACTTTAACAGACTCCTCTCGCAGATGCCGGATGTGCCGATAGACGTACAGACCGACCAGGATGACTACTACGATTACGATGGGCACATCAAATGGCCGCATCGCCTCCCGCAGCTTCTCCCAGTTCGCCCCCAGCAGATAGCCGCCATATGCCAGTCCCAGGCTCCAGACGAAGGAGCCGATGAAGGTCAGCAGGCAGAACCTCCAGAAGGGCACCCTGGCAATGCCCGCCGGGAAGCTGATGAAAGTGCGTATGACGGGCAGCAGCCGCGAGAAGAAGACCACCCTGTCGCCATACTTCGCAAACCAGCGGTCGGCGCTGTCCAGGTCGCGGCGGGAGATCAGGACCCAGCGGCCGTAGCGCTCGATCACGGGGCGACCGCCAAGGGCTCCGATCCAGTAGGAGACGGCGGAGCCGATGGTGCACCCCAGGCCACCGTAGAACCCGGCGAGGAGCACGTAGGCGACGCTCAGGCCCCTATCGCGGATCAGCATCCAGCCGCTCAGCGGCATTATTATCTCGGAGGGAAGCGGTATGTTGGCGCTCTCGATGGCCATCATCAAGACGACGCCGGGCCAGCTAATGTGGACGTAGACGTTCCTGATGAAATCTAAGATGCGCTCTTCCATTAACAGCCCCCGGTATTATGCACCCCCGCGCTTGCGGCTAGTCTAGCAAAGCCCCAACTAGGGCGTCAAGGAGAACCACCGTACCCTTGCCGTGCTTATTGCTCTAGCCGAAAGCATCATTTATAGTATCAAGTTACCCGATTATCAAGCTTGCCTTGCAGAAAAAGGAAGACAACCATGGCTCTTAGAAGCTTGATGCACCGTCGGGCCCTGCCGTGGCTGGCGGCCCAGCCCGCCCTGGCCATCCTCCTCTATAGCTGCGGCTCGAAGCCCCCATCCCCCACATCCGTTGCCGTCCAGCCGCTCTCTACTGCCACGGCTCCGTCCGCCCAGCCGGCCCAGCCCTCGCCGGTATCCAATCCCGCGCCAGTGGCGACCGACCCGCTCTGCGGCCGCCCCATCACAGACACCAGCCTGCTGAACAGGCATCCGCTGGCCGTCAAGATCGATAATATCACCGAGGCACGGCCGCAATCAGGACTGGCTGAAGCCTGCACAGTGTACGAGCACCTAACGGAGTGGGATATAACCCGCTTCACCGCCATCTACTATGTCGAGAATCCCGAGACCCTCGGGCCCATCCGTAGCGCCCGCCTCGTCGACATCTCCCTGGCCGCCGAGTACGATGGTCTCCTGGCCCATGCCGGAGGCAGCGAGCCCGTGCGCGCCAGGATCAAAGCATCGGGGCTCAAAGACCTGGACCAGTTCAACCTCTCGCCTTCCGACACCACATATTATCGCATAAAGTCCAGGCCTTCACCCTTCAACCTCTACACTAGCACAGCCCTGCTGCGGAGCCTCGCCGGGCGCCGAGGCTGGGGAGAGGCTAAGCCCCAGCCTGCCAGGACCTTCCTGACTCCCAATGAGCGACGGGTTGGCTCCCCGGCCGATGTCGTGAAGATACCCTTCTCTAAAGAGAACACGGTCGAGTACCGCTACGACAAGGACAAAGGCGCCTATGGGCGTTACGTAAGCGGCGCTCCACACAACGATGCAATAACCGGCCAGCAGATCTTCGCCACCAACGTGATCGTCCAGTATGTAAAGATCATCGAGACCGATATCGTGGAGGACGCCAACGGCTCTCGCTCCCGCGACATGCAGCTCGTGGGCGAGGGCAAGGCCCAGGTCTTCCACGATGGGCAGCTCTACGAAGCGCGCTGGTCTCGACCATCTCCCGACAAGCTCACCCAGTTCCTGGGGGAGGACGGTAAGCCGTTGCCGTTGCGTCCCGGCAATATCTGGATCGCCCTTGTGCCCCTAGACATGCAGGGGCAGATATTACCTACCGCGCAATAAGGCCTATCCCCCTTCGGTAGGGCGGATCCCCCTTGACAAATCCCCATAATCGTGTGAACATGGGCGCAAGTTATATCTTTCACAGCCAAATCCGAACAGAAAGGAGGGTAAGAACTAGAAAGGAGGAAAACCTTTGCGAAGCCTTGTTTTGGCTGTTTCTGTCGGACTTATCGCCCTTTTCGCTCTAGCTTCTGCCTCTTTCGCCGCCGATCAGTCGACAAGCTACATCGTTGAGCCGGGTGACAACTTATGGAAGATCGCCCGAAAGTTCGATACAAGTCCGTCCGCCATCATAGAGTTGAACGGACTGAAAAACCCTAACCTGCTCTATGTTGGAGAGAAGCTCCTGATCCCGGTCAACTCCAACCTACCATCGCCCGCCCCCGATCCTGGCGGTTCCAACACCCCCCCCGAAGAAGAAAACTGGCTGCCGGAGCCTTTTGCCGTCACCCGCTACTGCCTCCAAGGTAATATGAGCAGCGGTAAGTGGGTGCATGATGGAGCTGTGGCCGCCGATGCCAGCATCTTCCCTCTCGGGACGCGTCTCGAGATAGAAGGGCTGGGCACCTACACCGTCGAAGACCGCTTCGCGTGGGATGCTGGCGTCCAGAGGCTGGACGTCTGGACGGCCAGTTGCAGCGCCGCGCTCCAATGGGGCGTGCGGTACCGCAACGTTCGCCTGCTGAGCAAAGCGGGCGAGGCCCATGAGAACCCGGCGGTCCCTGGTCACGCCGAGGCCGAGGTCCGAGCCCTTCAGTACATTTCCCAGTGGCGCCCTGACATCGTCTCCTTCTTCGTGGCAAACGGCTGGTCATCCGCCAACACCCAGTCAATAATCCGGGAGTGGCTGAAGATGACCAACGAAGCGGTCGTATCACAGGCTGGAAGAGATGCTCTCGCCGTAGCACGGAATCTCGGGTTCAGCGACGCCGATGGCTACGCCCTGGACTACATAGGCACCAAGCGCCCGGACGTCATCAGCTTCTACAGCCTGAACGGATGGGCATCCCAGAGTCATCGGTCCATGGTAAAGGACTGGCTGAAAATAACGGACGAAGGCGCCGTGAGCAAGGCGGAAAGGGACCCCCTGAAGGTTGCCGTCTCTCTGGGCTGGAGCGGCTGACCAAACATGCTAGAATAGCCCTGTGAAAACGCGGATCAGCCAAGGCCTCCCGGCAGAGGAGGCAGGCGGAAGAAACCATAGCACAGCGCTAGGTCTGGACAAGCCGAGGCTGAGGGCGGCCCTTGAGCGGGCCGCTCTCCCCGCTCTCCTGCTGGCGTTCGTGGCCCTTGCCCTCTCCTACAGCGTCGCCACCCCCATTTTCGAAGCCCCCGACGAGTTATACCACTACCCTTACGTGAAGCATATCGCCGACGGTAAGGGGCTGCCCGTCCCGGGCAAACCAGACGCGCAGATGATGCGCCAGGAAGCCAGCCAACCACCGCTATACTATCTGCTGGGCGCCCTCATCACCTTTCCAATTGACACCGGCCCCGAGTCCAGCCTTTACAAGACTAACCCGCATGCCTTCGTGGGCATACCTTCGCCTGGGAACGACAATAAGAACTTCGTGCTCCATGATGACGCGGAGGCATTCCCTTACAAAGGCGTAAGCCTCGCCGTCCACCTTGTGCGCCTGCTATCGGTCCTGTATGCTGCCGGGACGGTCTTCTTTGTCTACCTTGTCGCCCTGGAGCTGATGCCAAAGAGGAGAGACATGGCACTTGGGGCTGCCGCCCTTGTCGCCTTCATTCCCCAGTTCCTCTTCATCGCCGGCTCCGTCAACAACGACAATCTGGTCGTCTTCCTGTCCACTCTATGCCTCTATTTGATGCTGCGCTTCGCGCGGACGGTACCGCACTGGTGGCAGACGCTGCTTGTCGGCTGCGTCGCCGGCCTTGCCGCCATCTCCAAGGCCACGGCCCTAGGCCTGCTGCCCGTCGCCGCCGTGTGGCTGGCATGGCTCGCCTGGCGAGGCCGCTCGCCACGCCTTCTGCTACAAGGCCTAGCCCTCTTCAGCATCGGCTGGCTGGCCGTGGCCGGTTGGTGGTATGTACACAACTGGCTCGAATACGGCGACCCCACGGCCCTAGTGCGGCATTTGGATGCACAGGGGCGGCGCAGCCAGCCAATAGGCCTTATGGAGATCATCAAGGACGAAGGCCAGGGCTTGCGGTGGTCATTCTGGGGGGTCTTCGGCATCTTCGACCTTTTGGCGGTACCCCAACTCTACCGGTTCTTTGACGCGATTACGCTCGTAGCCGTGGCCGGCCTCCTCCTGCGCCTGGGGCGACGGCTTATAGCCAGACGCTTCGCCATCCCGCTGCCGGCGCTCCTCTTAGGCCTGTGGACCATGCTCGTCTTTGCAGGGCTGCTTCGCTGGACACAGCTTACCCTCGCCTCGCAGGGCCGGTTGCTCTTTCCGGCGATAGCGCCCCTTGCCATCCTGCTGCTCCTCGGCTTGACCGCCTATGTCCCCCTTCGTTACAGACGGATCGGCAGCCTCGCGCCAGGTGCGGCAATACTCATCATATCGGCGCTGATGCCCCCGCTCGTGATCGGCCCGGCCTACACGCGGCCACCTGCCTTGACAGAGGCCAATCTGCCTCAAGACATCATCCGCCTGGACGCAACCTTGGGCGAGCAACTCCAGCTCCTGGGCTACCGTCTGGAGACACAGCAGGCGCGCAGCGGGCAGATCGTCAAGCTGAAGCTGTACTGGAAGGGGCTGCGCAAGATGGACAAGGACTACTCGGCGTTCGTGCACATAATCGGCGACGATGGTAAGATCGCCGGCCAGGAGGACCGCTACCCCGGCCGCGGACTCTATCCGACAAGCCGATGGCTCCCGGGAGAAATCATCGAGGACGAATTCGAGCCGAGGCTTCTGTCAATCAATGCGCCGTTCGAGGCCCCCATCGAGGCTGGCCTCTACCAACTTCAGACGTATGAGAGGCTTCCCGCCAAGGACTCGCGAGGAGTAAGCATCGGCTCCAGCGTCCCCCTGGGCAGCGTCAAGGTTAAACCTTAAGAGTAGCCGGAAAGCTTGACATTCGGGCGTCCGGGCAATAAACTACTTAGTAAATCGACAAGGTCGACTATCTAAAACTGTTCCAAAGGACGGGCTCCATGGACGAGAAGCCAAGTGCTCAGGCTAGCGGCCATCATCAGGATATCCCACCGGTCCTAGCCCAGGAGATCGACAGCCTGGAGACGCAGGTGCATCGCTTCCTGCGCGAGGAGATCGATGTAGCCGAGTTCCGGCGGCACCGGCAGATCCAGGGCGTATACGGCCAGCGCCAAGCGATGCGCTACATGATCCGTGTCCGCATCCCCCACGGCGACGTGACACCCGAGCAGCTAGAGAGGCTGGCTCTCATTGCCGAGGACTTCGCCGGCGGCCGAGGCCATGTCACCACCCGCCAGGACGTCCAGTTCCACTTCGTCCATCCAGAGCGCATCACCGAGGCTCTCCGCCTTCTCGCCGAGGTCGGCCTCCACTCCCGCGAGGCCTGCGGCAAC
>JACQUE010000058.1 GCA_016210425.1 Chloroflexota bacterium
GGCGATGAAGGGCGGCTTCGATGTGATGTTTGAAAACTCCTTCCTAGTGAGATGCTGGGAGGAGAACAAGTGCGAGAACACGGCGTGTCCTTGCTATCAGTCGGAGAACCTTCGGTGCTGGCAGGTCGTGGGCACCTTTTGCGGCGGTGAGGTAACATGCCACTTTGCTCACGACATCGGTAGCTGCACCGAGTGCCCTGTCTTTAAGACAAGCTGCCAGCGCGATGAGATCACGGCCATAGGCGAAGGCTTCAACAACATGATGCTCCTCCTCAAGCTGGAGGCCCGGACCAAGGAGGAGATGCGCAGCCAGCTTCTGGATAAGCTGATTTCTGCCCAGGAAGAGGAGCGCAAGCGCATCGCCCGAGAGCTGCACGACCAGACGAGCCAGTCGCTCACGTCACTGATCTTGGGGCTCAAGACCCTGGAGACGGCGTCCGACTCGAGCAAGGTTAAGCAAGGCGCCCTTGACCTGCAGGACCTGACGCTCCACGCGCTAGACGAGGTGCGGCGGCTCAGCATCGAACTCCGTCCGGCGGCTCTGGATGAGCTGGGCCTGGTTGCCGCCCTGCGAAGCTACTTCCGCGAGAGCTCGCAGCGCTCCCATATCAATATCGACTTCCGCACCCAGGGGCTCAAGGAAAGGCCACCCGCGACCATGGAGACAGCCCTGTACCGCATAATTCAAGAGGCTGTTACCAACGTAATAAAACACGCTGAGGCCAAGAACATCAGCATCATATTGGAGCAGCGGGACGGAACCATCCTGACGCGGATTCAGGATGACGGCAAGGGCTTCGAGGTGAGAGGCATTCACACCTCTGCGGTATGGGGGAAAGGCCTGGGGCTCCTTGGCATGAGGGAGAGGGCAGCCCTCCTCGGTGGCGAGCTGACTGTCGAATCGGGTCGGGGAGAAGGGACCACCGTACGGGTGACAATGCCCATGAGAGTGGTGGGGGGTTAGCAATGGCCAAGATAAAGGTTGTGTTGGCAGATGACCATGCTGTGCTTCGGGCTGGATTAAGGGTCCTCCTCAACGGCGAGCCCGACATAGAGGTTATCGACGAGGCGGCAGATGGCCTGACGGCTGTTCGGAAGGCTCGAGAGCTCCATCCCAACGTCATCGTGATGGATATCAGCATGCCGGGCATGGATGGGCTGGAGGCCATCCGCCAGGTGAGGGAGAAGGCGCCCCAGGTGCGGACCCTGGTGCTGACCATGCATGAGGGTGAGGAGTATATATTGCGGGCGCTGGAGGCGGGGGCCTCAGGCTATGTCTTAAAGAAAGCAGCGCACACAGACCTACTAAAGGCTATCAGGGCGGTGAACCGAGGCGAGGCCTTTCTCGGATAGGCCGTCGCGGTGTACCGACGATGTCTTCACGCGGCACCTCAATGGCTTCACCGGCGATGAGGCCAACTCGCTCAGCGAGGAGCAGGGTGTTGGAGATGGCTTTCAGGCCGGTTCTCAGCATTCGTTCCTCAGTGCCTTAGCGCCATCTTGATCCCCGGCTTCTCCGATCCCCCTGCTTCCCCGGGGCGCAGGCAAAGCCAGTAGGTCTTCACTGGCTTCACCGACGCCCGTCATGCCGTCCGCCGTCCGTGTTGCTTGGGTGAGGCCTCCGGTTGCGAAATCCTATCGTATGGTAGGTTTTGGGGGTGGGTAGGGGATTCCCTAACACGCGGAAGCTTGTTAGAATTGAGGCGTCGCTCTCCAACTATGAGTCCGGGCCGGCGTGGCCGATAATCTGGGGAAGGCGACTGCCGGCCAACCCTGGGTAAGGAGTGTCCAGCATGTCCAAGATCCGAATTCTTGTTGCGGATGATCATGCCGTCCTTCGGGCTGGGCTTGCTGTGTTGCTGAATGCCCAGACGGATCTGGAGGTAGTGGGGGAGGCGGCAGATGGGCTGGAGGCCATCAGGAAGGCCCAGGAGCTGAAACCGGACGTCGTTGTGATGGATATCAGCATGCCGGGGATCGACGGGCTGGAGGCCATTCGCCACCTAAAGGAGAGGATGCCGCTGGTCAAACCGCTGGTTCTTACGATGCACGAAGGGGAGGAATTTCTATTCCGAGCCCTTCAAGCTGGGGCCTCCGGCTACGTGCTTAAGAGGTCAGCCCACACCGACCTTATTGAGGCTATTCGGACTGTGTGCGACGGCGATGCCTTCCTTTACCCATCGGCGATCCGGCTTCTGGTGAAGGACTACCTGGACGGGGTGAAAGAGGGCTCCGAGCACGATAGTTATGACGGGCTCACCGACAGGCAGCGCGAGGTGCTGGGCCTTGTCGCCCAAGGCTATACGAATCAGGAGATAGCGAACCGCCTTGTGGTCAGCGTTAAGACGGTTGAGAAGCACAAGGCCGACATCATGGAGAAGCTGGATATCCGCAACCGGGCCGGCCTCGTCAAGTATGCCCTGAGGAAGGGGTTGCTGACCGCCGACCTGTAGAGCTGGATTCCGGAATCTTACCATGGAAAAGGCCTTACCATTCGGTGGGGTCTTTTCCATGAGCACGGTTCACATTCCCTTTTTGGGGAGACTATTAGCTAGCTGTTTCCCCTCCCATGTGGAGGTTGCTAGAATAGGCGTACATCCAGGGAAAGATGGGCAGCCCACGATGCCGTCTCTCAAAAGCCTAAACGCCCGCCAGAAGCGGCTCTTCCTGAAGGCAGTGGAACCTCCGCTGGCCTTGGCGCACTTAGCCTCCCGACTGCTCACGCTGGACCTCCTCCGCGACCACTCGCTGCCGGAGCCCGGCCCCATCCGTATCCTCATCGTGCGCCTGGATACCATCGGCGACGTGCTCCTCAGCGAGCCGGCGATAGCCGCCCTGCGCGACCGTTATCCCCAGGCCCGCATAGACCTGGTCGCTAGTCGCTGGGGGCACGAGCTCCTGGCGGGCAATCCGGCGGTCGATGGCTTTGTCGAGTACGAGGGGCCGTGGCATGCCGCCTGGCGCGGGCGCAAGGTGCGCTGGGGCCAGGAGCTACGCCGGATGCTGGCGGTGCTGCAGCGCCTGCGGCGGACGCGCTACGACCTGGCGGTGGAGCTGCGCGGCGATTTCCGGGATATCGTGTTCCTGGCTCTGACGAAGGCCAAGGCCAAGGTCGGAAACAGCCACCGCGGTGGAGGCTTCCTCCTCCATTACGATGCCCGGGCGGACCTGACCTGCCACCGCGTCGACTTCGCGCTCGCCATCGCCAGGGTAGCCGGCGCCGCGATGCCGGCACGTCCGCCGCGACTCTACCTGACCGAGGGCGAACGCCGGCGGGCGGAGGATCTCCTGCCGCCTGATAAGGAATACATCGCTGTGCACCTGGGGGCCGGCTTCCCCAGTAAGCGCCTGCCCATCTCTACATTCGCCGCCGTGGGCCGCCGCCTCTGCGAAAAGGAGACGCACCGGCGCCTGGTGATTGTGGGCGGAACCGAGGACAGGGATCTGGCCGATGAGTTTGCGAAGCTCAGCGGTCTTCCGGTAGTGGACCTGGCCGGGCGCGTGAGCCTTCGGGAGACGGCGGCGGTCCTGGAGCGCTGCCGCCTCTTCATCGGCAACGACAGCGCCCCCATGCACCTGGCCGCCGCCGTCGGCACGCCGGTTGTCGCCGTCTTCGGGCCCTCGGAGCCCGCCAACTACCGTCCTTACGGCGTCCCTCATCGCATCGTCGAGACCTCGCTGCCCTGCCGGCCCTGCGACCACGTCCACTGTATCCAAAGCGACTACCTCTGCATGACCGGCATCAGCGCCGATGAGATCGTCGGGGCCGCCGAGGAGTTACTGGCGCTTGCGGGGGCCATGGCTGGCCGGCCAAGCGGGAGTACCCAGTGAAGGAGGAGCCGGTGCCAAGAAAGCGGTACGTTCCCCTGGACATGGCGGGCGTCAAGCGCGTCCCCATCGCCTCCATCCGCCACAAGGTGCATCTCTCCGATCTGGCCCATCCGGGCGTCAAAGGCGCCTCCTTCGCCGGCTTCCTCGATTCGCTGCCGCGCCAGCTCGCCGCCGAAGACCTGCGGGCGCTCGTTGAGGCCATCGTGGCTGCCCACCGGGAGGGCCGCGCGATCATCTGGGGCATGGGCGCGCACGTCATCAAGTGCGGGCTGAGCTCGCTGGTTATCGACCTCATGCTCCGCGGCCTCATCACCGGCGTCGCCCTGAATGGCGCGGGCGCCATCCATGACGTGGAGCTGGCGCTGGCCGGCGAGACATCGGAGGACGTGGCCGCCGGCCTGGACGAGGGGGTCTTCGGCATGGCCGAGGAGACGGGGGCCTTCTTCTGCCGGGCACTAGCAGGTTCGCCCGAGCCAGGCCTGGGGCATCTTGTTGGGAAGGCGCTTCTCGCCGAGGGAGCGCCTCATGCCGAGCAGAGCATTCTCGCGCAGGGGGCCGCTCTGGGGGTTCCCGTGACGGTACACGTAGCCTTAGGCACCGATACCATCCATATGCACCCCGGCATTAACGCCGAGGCGCTGGGAGCGGCCACAATGGCGGATTTCCGGCTCCTTGCGGCAGAGGTGGCGGATATGGACGGCGGAGGCGTCTACCTCAACGTGGGCTCGGCTGTCCTCCTGCCCGAGGTCTTCCTTAAAGGCCTTACCCTGGCGCGCAACCTGGGGCATCGGGTTGCCGGCTTTACGACGGCCAACCTGGACATGCTGCAGCACTACCGGCCGCTGCAGAACGTTGTGCGCCGGCCGGCCGGCACGGGTGGTCGGGGCTACACCTTGACCGGCCACCACGAGATCATGGTGCCGCTGCTGGCGCAGGCAATATTGGAAAAAATACCTTAAGAAGTGCCTACGGATCGATGATGATTAAAGGGGTTGACAAGATCAGAATTAAGGCCTTGACAAGATCAGCTTTCGGCGCTAGAATACACTCAAGTTCATGTTGTCACAAATCTGGGTGAATGTGGGTGGAGGTTATTAAAACAGAAGAAAGTGACCGACGCCTAATCCTGGCTGGGAACGGGGGATCCAACCTCTTGGGGTGAATCTCGTCTCGGCGAGAAGGGTGACCTTTCCACCCTAACCCGTCAGCTAACCTCGTCGGCGTTGAAAGGCCTTTCGCATGTGCCGAAGGCCTTTTTCTGTTTTCTAGAGGAAGCCGGCACTTATCGAGATTGGTTGTAGCTGTTGGATCGTATAAACGAGGAGAGGAGTCAGGAAGATGCAAGTGGTTGCTCGGTGTCCTAGGTGCAGCGGATATCTCATTAAGGAGCGCGATTACCTGGGCATCTATCTCACGTGCCTGCAGTGTGGCAACAGCATAGATCTGAAGACGATGACAGGCGCGCATGCACCGGACCGCCCGCTAAGCCGGCGGTTGCCTTCACCCGATAGGTACGGATAGAGGCCGACACCACCGCGAAACACCGGGGCCCGGGCTCCGGTCGAAAAAAGCTACCCCCCTTGCGGGGGTAGCTTTGCTTTTGGCGACTGTTTATCCTGCCGGGCGGCCCATCGCCCGTAGTGTTTCTTCGCCCACTCCGCCGACACTCGCCCCGTGATCATACCTCGCAATGAGGCGCGAGTACCAGGATGGATGGCCGCGAAGTAGACGTGGGCGGCCAGCACGAGGGCTGCCGCAAATGCCAAGAGGTCATGCCAATCGAGGCTGTGGCCAACGAGGTCTATCGGGAGCGCATTGCGGCTGAGCATCTGCGCCAGCAGGACCGAGCCGGTAACGGCGAGCCCTCCGGCAAAGGCAATCGTCAGCAGGACATTCACCTTCTGCGCCGAAGCGTACTTCCCCTGCGGCTGCAACCGCTCTCGTAGCTGTGGGAAAAGCATGGGTAGGACCAGGAGCCTCGCCAGGTCCTTGCGATCCCAGGCGAGGGCCTTCTTGATATCATCGCCGATGCCCCTGGGCCAGCCCAGTAGCACAACGCCAAGCAGCAACACGGTGGATAGCGCGCCTAGGAGCCCGTGCAGCAGGGGAATCAGCCGGTAAGGGCCGACGATGATGGTGTGGGCTTTGGGCAGGAAGTAAAGGGTGAGGCCGCTGCCAAGAAGCAGCGAGAAGGCGGCTGTATGGGCCCAATGAAGTAGGCGCATGGCAGGGCGGAACCTGAGTATGGTTGCCTTGTCATGCCGGTTGCCGCTGGCATGGCCGTCAATACTCATCGAACCCTTCAAGCCCCGTTGCTTGGCTGGGGCCCATCTTGCGCCGTGGCCCCTTGGAGATGTAGGCATCCGTCGCCCAGCCCCGCTTCTCCCAGTAGCCGGTCACCTCCGCCGCCGAGAACTCGATGCGGGTCACCCATTTGGCGCTCTTGTAGCCGAACATCTGGGCAACCACCATGCGCAGGGGTGCGCCATGCTTTGGAGGAAGGGGTTTGCCTTGCATGTGATAAGCCAAGAGCGAATCGGGAAGAGTGGCTTCGGAGAGAGCCAGGCTCTCGATGTAGCTTTCGTTGCCGTAGGTGCTTCCCGCGGAGTGCAGCGTAACGTACTTAGCCTCGGGTAGCGGCTTCACGATGCGCATCAGCGTCTCCAGGCGCACTCCCTCCCACCTGACTCTACCGACTCTCCAACCCTCGACGCATCTGAAGTCGCTGACCTGGCTGGCAGATGGAAGGCCCAGGAGTTCGTGATAGCTCAGGCGCAGCGGCCTCTCGACGAGGCCATCCACCACCAGTTCCCATGTCGCCGGATCGAAACGCGGGACAGCCCGTTCCACAGTGTTGATGCGGAACCTGTCGGAGAAGGGCAGTGGGCTGCATGCGGCGATGGCCAAACCCACGCCCGCTCCCAGCAGCCTCAGGAAACGCCTACGCTCCATCCTCTCGTGAAGAAGCCCCATTTTGATGCCCTTATAAAAGCGGCTACAGTTAAAACAGAGGAAGAGGCCCGGCTATTCCGGGACGCAAAGCTGGGCAGCGGGCGGTTGGGTGCAAGGGGATGAAAGTGGCAGCTTAGGGGATCGCTGCCTCCAGCATCTTCCTGACCAGGGGGCCCGCGTCGGCGGAGCCCATGCCGCCGTGCTCCCAGAACATCAGCGCCAGGGCCTGGGGCTTGTCATAGGGGGCATAGGCTACAAACCAGGCGTGCGTCTTCTCGCCCGGGTTCTCAGCGGTGCCCGACTTGCCGGCCGGAGCCAGGCGGGAGCCGAGGAAGGTAGGGTAGGCGGTCCCACGGGGGTCGCCGGCGACGGCGCGCATGCCGGCCTTAAGGATGGACAACGTGTTGGCCGAGATGGGCAGATCGCTCAGCTTCTTGGGCTCGTATGTCTTAACGACGGATCCATCCAGCCCCGTCACCTTCCTGACGAGGATCGGGGTCTGGGCAGGGCCGCCCCTGGCGATGGCTGAGTACATGTTGGCCATCTGGAGCGGCGTGACCAGCACAAAGCCCTGCCCGATAGCCATGTTGACGGTGTCGCCCGTGTACCAGCCGTCGTTGAAGTTGGCCTTCTTCCACGCGGCGTCCGGTACTACTCCCTTGGCCTCGGCGATGCCCTCTACGTCCGTGAGGGCCCCCAGGCCAAAGCGGCGGGCAAAGTCCGGCAGGATCTTAGGGTCGACGCTATCCAGCTTCATGCCGATCTCGTAGAAGACCGGGTTGCACGACTCGGCGATGCCTTGGATGAGGGTCAGGGTGCCGGTATTTGTCTCCCTCCAATTCTTCATCGGGAGCTTTGGCCCCAGCCCTAACCAAACAGGCACACACTCAAAGGTGGAGTTGGCGGTGAAGCCGGCCTTCTCCACGCCCGCTGCCGCCGTAATTATCTTGAAAACGGAGCCGGCGGGGTAGGTGCTGAGGGTGGCCCGGTTAAGGAGGGGCTTGTTGGGATCGTTGATAAGGGCCTGGTACTGCGCGCCGGTCAGCCCCTTGATGAAGGCGTTGGGGTCGTAGCCTGGGGAGCTGCTTAGGGCGAGGATGCCATTGTCTCGCGGGTCCATGACTATGGCGGCAGCCGTCCGGTCGCCCAGGATCTGGTCCACCTGACGCTGCAGGTCGATATCGATGGTTAGGTGCAGGTCGGCCGATGGCTTGAAGGGCTTTTCGGCCAGGGTGCTGACGACCTCTCCCTCGGGCCCGATTATCGCCAGCCGCGACCCCTTGGCGCCGGCCAACGTCTTCTCCTCATAGGCCTCTATGCCCGCACGGCCCACCATGTCGCCCGCCGCGTAGCCCTCCTTCTCCAGCTTCACCAAGTCTTCTGCGGTAACCTCCGTCATATAGCCCAGGAGATGCGAGGCCACGGAACCATAGGGGTAGACGCGGATCAGCTTCTCTTTGACCATGACGCCGGGGTAGGCCTTGACCTCGGCCAGAGCGTTGACGGGGAAATCGTAGGGCATTGTGGCCACGGGCAGGAACCAGTCGGGCTGGGATGGCACTGAGACCTTGGCGTCCACCAGCTTGCGATCCATGCTGAGGCGCTGGGCCAGGAAGTCGATGAGGGCCTGCTTGTCCTTGATCTGGCTTGGCACGACACCTATCTCAGCCGTCCGCCCATCCATCACCAGCGCTTTGCCGTTCCTGTCGAAGATGGTGCCGCGGCGGGGGACATCCCGGAAGAGATGGATGCGTCTGCCCCAGGTGAGGTCCTTGAAGATGAGGGTGGGGCTCCAGGCCACCTTCCAGCCGTCCTCCTTGACGAGGCGCACCACGTCTGTCTGCTTGAGGTCGCCGAAGAGCTTAGTGTGGATGGTTACCTGGTAGTTGGTCTCAGTTACTGAGGCCAGGGAAGGCTTCTCCAGGGAGAAGGAGGTGCCCTCGATGGTGGCTTCGTCGGCGATGCCCTCGTAGCGGTCGATGAAAGCTTCCTCGGTGTAGCTTTTCTTGGACTCGGCGGAGACCAGGCGGTACATCGCCGCGTAGTTCTTCGCCTCCCAGGCCGCGAAGAACTCGTGTGCGGTCTCAAAGGGGGACGGTTCGGGCGTTGGTGTCGACTTGGCTCCCTTGGCGGTGGGCGGATTTGCGGAGGAGCTGTTCGGAGTTGCTTCCTGACCGCCAGCCGGATTCGAGGAGGAGCTGTTCGGGGTTGCCTGCTGGCCGCCAGCCGGCTTGCTGCAGCCACTGATGGCCAGCGTCAGCGCGAGGGCAACGAGGGAGACGAAGGCTGCGACTCTAATCATGCCTCGACCTATAGAAGCGGGCCTCCCAAACGAGCGGGTAGGCAAGGCATGCCCTTCTGACCGGATTCTTCGTCCCATCATCACCGCTCCTCCTGGAACCCGATGCCTTGTAACTGCATAATGGTAGCACACGGTAGAGGCTGCGCCAAGCGATATTGGAGCTGCCGCAATTGACAGCGTTGCCCGTTGGCCGTATACTGCCGTTAGCAAGCACGCGGAAGAGTGTGCCGCCTTTTTTGTGTCGTTCGACGGGGTGGCTTTGCGACTATCGCGCTAAGCGCGCCAAATACCTCTAAGGAAGGCGTCATGGATTTCGACTTCACTGAAGAACAGACCATGTACCGCAATATGGCCCGCGAGTTCGCCCAGCGCGAGATCATCCCCTTCGCCCGCCAGAACGACAGCAACGAGCGCTTCTCCCTGGAGACCCTGAAGAAGATGGCGCCCCTGGGGCTCATCGGCGGCCCCATACCCCAGGAGTACGGCGGCCTCGGTATCGACCACATCGCCTACGGCCTGAGCTGCGAGGAGATCGGGCGCGGCAGCCCGGCCGTCTTCACGACGGCCCTCACCGTCCAGGTCTCCCTCACTGGCCTCACTATCCTGCAGTGGGGCACCGAGGAGCAGAAGCAGAAGTACCTGCCCCGCATGTGCGCCGGTGAGGTCATCGGCTGCTTCGCCCTGACTGAGCCGGACCACGGCAGCGACCCGGCCGGCATGGAGACCAGCGCCGTGCAGGACGGCGGCTCGTGGGTGCTGAACGGCACCAAGATGTGGATCTCCAACGGCGGCATCGCCGATGTCTCCATAGTCTTCGCCCAGACCGACAAGTCCAAGGCCCACCGCGGCATCGTCGCCTTCCTGGTCGACAAGGGGACGCCCGGCTTCTCCTCCAAGGACATCCACGGCAAGCTGGGCTTACGCTCCTCCAACACCTCCGAGCTCATCCTCCAGGACGTGCGCGTGCCCGCTGCGCAGATGCTGGGCCAGGTGGGACAGGGCTTCAACGTCGCCATGAGCGCCCTGGACAGCGGACGCTACAGCACTGCCGCCTGCGCCGTGGGCATCGCCCAGGCCTGTATCGACGCCTGCGTCGACTACGCGCAGAAGCGTCAGCAGTTCGGCAAGCCTATCGGCTCCTTCCAGTTGATCCAGGATATGATCGTCGACATGGTTGCCGACACCGAGGCGTCGCGGCTTCTCGTGCTGCGCGCCGGACATCTCAAGAACAAGGGGGTGCGCAACACGCAGGAGACGGCCATCGCTAAGTTCTATGCGTCCGAGGCGGCCGTCCGCGCCGCGCGCAACGCCATCCAGGTCCACGGCGGCTACGGCTTCTCCGAGGAGTACCCGGTGGAGCGCTACCTGCGTGACGCCATCGGCCTGACCCTCTATGAGGGCACGACCCAGATCCAGAAGCTCGTCATCGGGCGCGGCGTCCTCGGCCTGAACGCGGTAACGTAGGTAACCGAAACTGTCATTCTGAGCCGTAGGCGAAGAATCTTGACTGGTTGCTACGGGCGCTTCGGTTGATTTAGGGC
The DNA here is from genome assembly GCA_016210425.1 of Chloroflexota bacterium. Lineage (GTDB taxonomy): Bacteria > Chloroflexota > Dehalococcoidia > JACQUE01 > JACQUE01 > JACQUE01. Next base: position 10,627 of record JACQUE010000058.1, read on the forward strand.
AAGACCCTTCGCCCACGGCTCAGGGTGACATGATGGATGGCTCAAGGTGACAAAGTCGGCAGGTGGGCGGATGTCTCGCAGGCATGAAGGGAGGTACGCCTTGATAAAGAAGATCGACCACGTGGCCATCGATGTCGAGAGCATCGATGAGCTGATACCTTTCTACAGGGACAAGCTTGGCTTGTCTGTTGGTGGCTCCATGGAGGCCGGGGCCGCGCGAATGGTCTATATCCCCGTCAATGGCGTTAACGTGATACTCACCCAACTCAAAGAGCGCGAGGCGGGCAAGGCCGCCGAAGGCCTTTACCAGATCTCGTTGGAGGTCGATGACCTGGCCGCAGCCATCAAGGAGTACGCCCGCAAAGGGCTAATCGCCGCCGAGACGGAGCCCCGCGCTGCGCCCGGTGGCCAGGTGGCCTACCTGGATCAGGCGAAGACCCACGGCATACGCATACAGCTCATCCAGCGGACTTAAGGGTAAGAGGGGCTTATCATGATAAAGAAGCTTTTGCATGTAGCCATCGCCGTTAAGAGCACTGCCGAGTGGGAGAGCCTCTTGCGCGACCAGCTAGGTCTCAAGGTTATCAAGTCGGAGGACGTGCCGGCCCAGGGCGTAAAAGGCACTATCTTCGCCGTCGGCGACTCGGAGATCGAGACGCTGGAGCCCATCGACCCGCAGGGCACCGTCGCCCGCTTTGTGGAGCGGCGCGGCGA